>JBEDFG010000048.1:0-8635 GCA_041175285.1 Bacteroidota bacterium
CGAACAGAAAAAGGATTTTGATCCAAAATAGGATAGGACACTTGCGCCAAACTTAATTGACTGCACAAACAGAAAAAGAATAAGGCAGAAAACCTTAGAACCATTTTAGGACTTGTTCGATGAGCCACTTAGTTTTAATCGTGTAAGGAGGATAAAAATAACGCAGCAAATTAGTTTTTTGAACCAAAACAGATTTGGCATGTGAAAATTCTAAATAACCAAATTTACCACCTGACTTACCTATCCCCGAATTATTTACACCACCGAAAGGCAACTCATCATGGCCAAATTGAATCAGACAATCATTAATCAAACATGATCCCGATGAGGTATTCTGAACGATATAGTCGGAAAATGCCTGATTCTGGCTAAAAATATAAAGTGCCAAAGGTTTTTCTTCCTGACTCAAATATTGCGTTATCTCCGATTCATTCTTATAGGTCATAACGGGCAATATCGGTCCAAAGATTTCCTCCTGCATAATTTGCATATCTGTGGTACAATTGATCAAAATCGTAGGACTTATAAAACAAGTATCCTCGTCAAAATCACCACCTGTCAATATTTTAGCACCTTGATTAAGTGCGTCATCTACCAAGGATTTAATCCGAGCAAAATGGCGTTTATTGACAATACGAGCATAGTCTTTGCTTTTGGCAATCTCACTTCCTGTCCCATAAAAACTTCCAATGGTCTGTTCTAATGCTTGTAAAAATTGAAAATTCACCTTCTCGTGAATAAATAAATAATCCGGAGCGATACATGTTTGACCGTTATTAAGAAATTTCCCCCAAGCAATCTTTTGAGCAGCACTGGAAATATCAGCGGATTCGTCTACAATAGCAGGTGATTTACCCCCTAATTCTAACGTCACAGAACATAAATGCTTGGAAGCAGCTTCCATCACCTTCTTTCCGATCATGGGACTACCCGTAAAGAAAATATGATCAAACTTTTGGGCTAATAAATAACTAGCTACAGATGCATCGCCTTCGAATACAGCCACTTCAGAAGGATCAAAAAGATTACTGATCATCTTTTTGATAAAAGCTGATGTATGCTCACTCATTTCAGACGGCTTTAATATCACGGCATTACCAGCTGCAATCGCATGAACTAACGGATTTATAGCCAAATTGAACGGATAATTCCAAGGTGCAATAATTAAACACATCCCTTTCGGTTCCAATTGAATATACCCTTGAGTTCCTAATAACATAAGAGGCGTACCAACTTTCTGTGGTTTCATCCAAGATTTTACATGCTTAATCATGTAATTAATCTCTTTTTTGACACCCAAAAGCTCAGCAATAATGACTTCAGAACTTGGCTTTTTAAAATCTGCGTAAAGTGCATCGAATAGGTCTTGCTTATGAGCCAACATATATGTCTCGATTGAACGAAGTTTCTCAATTCGAGAGGCTGCACTGGTATTTTTTAAACGTTGCAATGATGCCTTTTGCAAGACATAGGTTTCATTGATTTGCTGTTCCATCATAGCATTAAATTGTAAACAGTGTACGTAATTTCGTTTCAATTAAATCAAAATATCCCTTATTACCTGAAGGTCTAAACCACGTATCACCAGCCACATACCATTTTCCGTCCCCAGGATAAATTGCAAATTCCGTTTTTGGCTTCAATTCTTCGATACCTTTTTCAAATACAAATTCACCAATAAACAAGACCGACATCAATTCCTGAAGCCCTTTCCAATCGTCCGTGAATCGTAATGTTTCATGACCATCTTTGGAATACCTAAAGCTCAAATTAAAAAAGGATAATTCTCCTTCAATTCTTACCCACATACCATCTTCATCCGCAAATTGAAATCCTAAATAAAGTGGCATTTCTTTTCCTGCAGTTTCTAAAATAGCCTGCATAAATTCTTGAATTAACGTATCATCTAATTCCAAGATTACAGGCAGAGCAGTCGTTGTATCTGCTGCTTCTAACGTAATAAATGGTTCCTCATCCCGCGGATTACAAGAACCGGACTTGTACATACGAAAAGAATCTTCTAAACGATTGCGCCACGCAATAGGCAATGAACCTTCCCATTCAAAATGATCTTCGATATTTAATCCCTCTGCTAACAATTCTTCCCGAGAAAAGTCATCACGATCAATGTATTGAATCGTCAATTTCACAGTCGGCGTATCCGACAAAAATGAACTAAATTCAAATGCAGCCTCTAAATGATAGGGAGGAGGTACATTGTTTGGACTCTCGTAGAATAACTGAAACTTCTTTTCTAATTTGGCTGGATTCATTTTTGCGCATTAAGATACAAAGCTACGGATTTAAGTCGGTCCATTTTACCAGATGCCGTAGTTTCAAATTTTGGCAGGTAGACTACCTGCTTGGGAATCTCCCATGATTCAAGTGAAGTTAACCGAAAGCGTTGCTCATCAATGAGCTCTAAGCCCTCCACAAATAAAACGGCTTTTTGACCCAATGATTCATCTGGTAAACTAGAAACAAAAAATGAACGATCCGTAATTAGGACTCCCAACTGTTGCTCAACTTGCTCCGCTTGAATTTTACGTCCTGCCGAATTAATCACACGATCTGCACGTCCGAGAAGTATAAAATGATTTACATCGATAAGCTCAACAATATCATTAGTCTCAACCCATTTCGAATTTGTGACATCTCCCTTAAAACAAGCACAAGAATTAGCATTGACTTTAAATTCAATCGAAGGCAATAATTCAAAACAGTTGGTTTGCTGCAAACTCAAAGACCGAAATGCCACATGAGAAACGGTTTCAGTCATTCCATAGGTCAAATAAACAGGGAATTGCATCGCAGACGTTTGGTCTAATAACCAAGGACTTAATCCAGCACCACCGAGAAGAACACCTTTTGAATTCACAAAATAATTATTCAAATCAACACCCTCCTTCAACAAAGTGTACCATTGATTTGGCACGAAAGAAGCTAATTGAATAGAAATAGGTGCTAGGTCTTTCAACGGATTAACGCTTGGATCAACTAATATCAAATTTAGTTTGAACACTAAAGCACGAACTAAAACCATAGCACCGGCAATGTAATTGACGGGCAAACAAAGTAAAGCCAAATCATTTGGTTTTAATTCCAACCATTGGCCTGTCATATTTGCCGAGGCAATTATGGCCTCACGGCTAATTAAAATGGATTTAGGTAGGCCAGTTGACCCAGAAGTCATAAACTCAAAATGGGACTGTCCATCTTTCCACTTCTGGCAAAAGTCGAACACCTGCCTTTCAAATTCAGAAGCAGGTTGCGGATAATCCGACGCAAGTGGGGAGAAAAGCTGCATAAATCAATAAATCATTCCAAAAATAGCCAAACATTCTCTAATTTCGTGAGTTAATAAAAGGTTAATCATTTTAACCTTGTGTACATGAGCGAAGATCCATTTGTAAATCCCATTAATCCAGAAAAAGTTGCCCAAAACCCGGGCTTATTGCCCTATGCACATACGGCTGGCGGCGCAGTAATTAAACCGGAAGATACGGGCAAAACAAAAGGGAGATCCATTTTAGCAATGCGTCAACAGACCGATAGGCAAATGAATCAACTTTATGAGCAAATGGAAGTTTTGGCGAAGCAAGCCAAAATGATTTCAGATCGTAAAGAAATATCAGAACGGATTTATGATGCGGCCATGGGTTTCGAGCCAATTATTAGTGAAACCTATTATATGTACGAAAAGGAGGATGGAACCGATTTGCTTTCTCTCGTAGCCCCGCATGAATGGGGGAGATCGTTCAAATATAGCCGCTATTTAGCCAAAGTAATATTATTAGCAGACCATACTTGGGATGTAACTTATAACGAAGAATCAAAAAAACATGATGATTTCTAATTTTCCGTGGAAAACGATTAAAGAGTACAAAGATATTTTGTTCCAACAATACAATGGAATTGCTAAAATTTCCATTAATCGCCCGCACAAGCACAATGCATTTACCCCATTGACGGTACAAGAAATGTCAGAAGCCATGGAATTGGCCAGACAAGACACTTCAATCGGAGTAATCATTTTAACAGGTGAAGGAGGAAAAGCATTCTGTTCCGGTGGCGATCAAAGTGTTCGAGGAGATGGAGGATATGTAGGAGAAGATTATGTACCTCGTTTAAATGTACTAGACTTACAGCGTCAAATTCGGACCATACCAAAGCCAGTCGTAGCTATGGTCGCTGGCTGGGCAATCGGTGGCGGACATGTGTTACATGTCATTTGCGATTTATCCATAGCAGCCGAAAATGCACGTTTTGGGCAAACAGGTCCTAATGTTGGTTCATTTGATGGTGGATTCGGAGCATCCTACCTTGCTCGTGTTGTTGGCCAGAAAAAAGCACGTGAAATCTGGTTCCTATGTGATCAATATGATGCACAAGATGCGTTGCAAATGGGATTGGTCAACAAAGTAGTACCCTTAGAGGAATTAGAAAACACAACCGTTGCTTGGTGTGAAAAAATACTTGAAAAAAGCCCATTAGCGCTACGCATGCTAAAATCAGCCTTCAATGCAGAATTAGATGGACAAGCGGGCATTCAAGAATTAGCAGGTAATGCAACATTACTGTATTACTTATCAGATGAAGCTAAAGAGGGCAAAAATGCTTTCCTAGAAAAGCGCAAACCAGACTTTTCAAAATTCCCTAAATTCCCATAAAGATGAATTATTGGTTAGTTAAATCAGAACCATTCAAATATTCTTGGGATGATTTCGTTAAAGAAGGGAAATCTGTTTGGGACGGTGTGCGTAATTACCAGGCACGCAATAATATGAAGTCCATGAAAAAGGGTGATTGGGTGTTTTTTTACCATTCAAACGAAGGCATGGAGGTTGTGGGCTTAGCTGAAATATCCAAAGAATATTACCAGGACCCCACCACCGAAGATCCTCGTTGGGTCGTAGTTGAGCTAAAACCCATCAAAAAATTGACGAAAACGGTGACGTTAAAAACAATGAAATCAGATGATCGCTTAAGTGGTTTAGCATTAATTAAGCAGTCTAGATTGTCCGTAACACCAGTCCTTAAAGCAGAATTTGACATTATTTTAAGCCTAGCTGAATAAATTATGAAAAAGTTCCTCCTGCTTGTATTGATGATTTTGGGTCATTTAGTTCATGCCCAACGAATTGAAATTCCTCAATTCAATGGAAATATTGAGAATTTCACCATTCCAATAGGCGAATCGGGGGTCGTTTTATTGAGTCAACTAAATAAGCAGGAATTTAACATTCGGAAATTTGACACCAATCTTCAACAAACCTGGTCGGCAAATGCACATGTCGAATCCTCTCAAGATTTTGTAACACATAGCTATGATGGCAAAAACTTGTTTTTGCTTTTCAGTAGATTTAAAAGTAATTCCTACATCATTTTTAGAGTAAATACGTCCACAGGGAAAGTTGAGAAGTTTCAAATCCTTTCTGTGGACAGAATTGAAATTTCGAATTTCAAGGCATTTAATTCCTCTTTATTTATTGGTGGAGTTGTTAATAGTCAAGCGGTTATTTTGTTCACTAATCTGAACGAAAAGAAAACCCGTATTCTTCCTTCCGTCGTAAAAGGAGAAGCTGAAATCCAATCCATGGATTTGGATACAACGTTTCAGCAAATCAACGTGACTTATTCGGTAGGTAAAAGAGCGAAGGATTATCAATTAATTATACGCTCATTTGATGAAGATGGTAATTTATTAGGTTCGGTACAAATGAAGCCAAATCAAGAATTTGCGATGATGAATGGCAAGCTAAGCCAAATGAATGATTCTTTACAAATTGTTGTAGGTACCTATGGACATAAAAATACGATTGGATCATCTAAGGGACCTAGCTCTCAAGGATTATACTTTCAGTCGTTTGTTGATGGTGAACTGCAGCATGAAAATTTTCAAAGTTTCACGAAGTTTTCTAATTTTTTCGAATTTCTAAGTCCGAAACAACAGGAACGACAAGCCAAGAAAATTAAAGAAAAAGAAGCCAAAGGAGAGGATTTACGCTTAGATTATCGATTACTGATGCACGAAATTATTCGCAAAGGAGATCATTATATTGTCGTTGCTGAAGCATTCTATCCGGATTATAAATACAACAACTTGGGGCCTTATGGCACTAGTTTGATGGGTATGGGCGGGATGTATAACTTTTATTCACCATGGAGTATGATCTACAACCCGTATCGCTGGGGCTACGGTAATTACGGTTTATATTCACCGTTTTCAAGCTATTATAGCCCATGGGGATATCGTGGGTACAATTACTATGGAAACAATCAGCAATTTGATGGTTGGGTTTATACACATGCTATCGTAGCTGAATTAGATGAGAATGGTCGTGTCCTGTGGGATCATGCAATTCCTTTGAATGACGCCAAAGAAGGAAAACTCGTTCAAAAAGTTAAAACATCCGTAGTGGGAGATCAGGTAACTCTTTCTTACAGTCAGAATAATCAAATTATTAGTAAAATCATTAGTCAATCGGGTACCGTAGAACAAGAACGTTATCTTAAGATTCAAACTGAAAATGAATCAGATCGAATTCGAAAGGCATCTAAATTAGATTTAAACTATTGGTACGGTCCTTATTTCATCGCTCATGGTACGCAATCCATTACGAATGCCGAAGAAGGAAAAAGAGACGTATTTTTTATCAATAAGATTCAATTCAATCCCTAAATTTTGAAAAACCAACAAGCCGTTATCGCCATCGAAACTCCTGAATTTTGGGGTAAAAGTTATGAATTAATTGATTCAGGTAATTTTGAAAAACTGGAACAATTTGGCGAATTCTGCGTCAGAAGACCTGAGCCTCAAGCACTTTGGTCAAAATCCTTATCAGAGGAATTTTGGACAGTAAAAGCAAATGCTCATTTCAAAAAAGAAAAAGGCAGCTCAGAAAGAGGCTTATGGGATATAAAAAAAGGCGTTCCTGATAAATGGTTTATTCCTTATACCTCAAAAAATTTAAACCTCAACTTCAAAATAAGCCTTTCATCGTTTAAACATGTTGGCTTATTTCCAGAGCAGGCGTCTAATTGGGAATTTTTGGCAACAAACATTCCACTGTTAAAAACAGCGAAACCTAAATTCTTGAACCTATTTGCGTATACAGGTGGGGCAAGTTTGGTGTGCCGACAAATGGGTGCGGATGTCACGCACGTAGATTCAGTCAAGCCTGTATTATCTTGGGCTCGAGAAAACATGGAAGTTTCTAAACTTGATTCGATTCGTTGGATGGCTGAAGATGCTTTGAAATTTGTAAAACGCGAAGCAAGAAGAGGCAATTTCTACCAGGGAATTTTATTAGACCCTCCAGCATATGGTCGTGGACCTGATGGAGAGAAATGGGTATTGGAGGAGCAGATCGATGAATTATTTCGTTCTGTGAAGGAAATTTTAGATCCCAAAGAACACATCTTGTTAACAAACGTTTATTCCTTAGGATTCTCTACACTTGTCGTAGAAAATTTAGTCAATGGAATTTTCAATGTACCTGAAAATGCTGAGTCTGGAGAACTGTACTTGAATGACCAATACGACAAAAAACTCCCATTGGGAGTTTTCCATCGCTATTTATATCAATCTTAGTTTTTAGGATAAATTACTCCCTTAGCAGCAAGGAGCGTGTTTTTCATAAGTGAAACGATGGTCATGGGACCAACACCCTTAGGTACAGGTGTGATGTAAGAACACAAAGGTGCTACCTCTTCGAAATCAACATCTCCTTTTAAGGCAAATCCTGATTTTTTAGTTGCATCGATAACACGTGTCAAGCCAACATCGATCACAACAGCACCTGGTTTAATATGCGCTGCTTTAATGAACTCAGGCTTACCTAATGCCGCAATTAAGATATCGGCTTGTTGGCACATCTCCTCCAAATTTGGAGTCCGCGAATGCGTCAAAGTCACGGTACAATTCCCTTGAGGATGATTACGCTGCATTAAAATAGACATAGGTAAACCTACAATTTGGCTACGACCTACAACCACACAATGCTTTCCGGAAGTTTCAATTTGATAATAAGCAAGCAAATCCAAAACACCTTGAGGCGTAGCAGAAATATAAGCAGGAAGACCTTTTGCCATTCGTCCTATATTAATCGGATGAAAACCGTCAACATCCTTAGATGGATGTATCGTCTCCATCACTCGATCTGGATTGATGTGATTTGGCAAGGGTAATTGAACGATTAAACCATCCATTTCTGGGTTATCATTTACCTCCTGAACGGCTTTCAATAATTCGGCTTCAGTAATAGAAGGTTCAAAACGCAAGAGGGTAGAAGCGAAACCCAATTCACCACAAGACTTAACTTTATTCGCTACGTAGGTTTCAGAGGCACCATTATCGCCAACTAAAATAGCCACTAAATGTGGCGCACGCTTACCTGAAGCAACTAATTCTTTTACTTCCTCTGCAATCACCGATTTCATGGATTCGGCAACCATCTTACCATCAATAATTTGGCTCATAAATACTTATTTTTTCTTCGTAGTCTTTTTAGGAGCAGGAGCAGCATCACCTAAAGCAATACAATCCTCTAACGTAAGGGAAGCAGGATCTTGGTCTTTAGGGATTTTAACGTTCCTTTTTCCAATTTGGATATAAGGTCCATACATTCCATTT
>JBEDFG010000049.1:0-11831 GCA_041175285.1 Bacteroidota bacterium
GCATCCTCCTGTGACTGTAAATATTCCCTATACAGAGATTCCAGCTAAAGTAAGTGGTAATAATGTGTTTAGTTCGCAGCCTTCCATCAACGATTGGTTTGAGACGGTCAAATTAAATTATGGGATCGATTACCAACACGGTAATGCAACGCATTTTGATCCAATACCAGATACTTGGTTAAAAATGGTTGAAGTATTGCAATATTGGGCCGATTTAGGGGTCGATGGATTTCGATGTGATATGGCTGAAATGGTTCCAGTAGAATTTTGGTCTTATGCGATTCCAAAGATTAAAAGTCAACACAAACAAGTGGTATTTATCGCAGAGATTTATCAACCAGACCGCTACAAAGACTATATTTTTAGAGGTGGATTTGATTATTTGTATGACAAAGTTGGCTTATATGATGGTATTCGTCGTTTAATGCAACAAAAGCCTGAAGCAACAACGTCAGATATTACTCGCGTATGGCAGCATGAATCAGGTGATTTTGCCAAACATATGTTACGCTTTTTAGAGAATCATGATGAGCATCGTTTGAATACGCCAGCGTTTGCAGCTAATAATTTTTGGTCAACAATTCCAGGTATGGTTGTCACCTCTACGTTACATGATGGGCCGATTATGATCTATATGGGACAAGAGTTTGGAGAGAAGGCCAATGAGATTGAAGGATATAATGAAGCGGATGATCGTAGTTCGATGTTTGATTTCTGGCGCGTGGAGACACACCAACGCTGGATGAATGGCGGGAAATTCGATGGAGGTTTACTTACAGAATCGGAGAAGGAGATTGATCAATTTTACCAACAATTATTTAAGAAAGTGCATAGTTCGGAGGCCATCCAACTGGGAGCATTTTTTGATTTACAATATGCTCAAGATTCGTCATATGATGCCAAGCATTTGTATTCGTATTTACGCTATACTGCCAATGAGAAATTGTTGATTGTGACAAATTTTGATGCGAAGCAAGGTCATGAATTTAATATTCAGATACCCACATTAGCGGTAGATATGATGCAGGTAAAATCTGTTCAATTGGCCAAAAACACCTATTTTACACCGCCGAGTACCTCTGATTCACCTCGTTTAACTGGAAACAAAATTTATATACCGGCCAATAGTGCCTTGATTTTTAATTTATAAACCATGAAAAAATTTACAAAACCACGCTTATCCATAGGGCAAATCTTTAATATGAGTGTTGGCTTTTTAGGCATTCAATTTGGCTTTGCATTGCAGAATGGAAACGCATCTCGGATTTTACAAAGTTTTGGTGCCGATGTTGAACAATTATCATGGTTTTGGTTGGCCGCTCCCCTCACGGGTATGTTGATTCAACCGATCATTGGTTTTTACTCTGATCGTACTTGGAATGGCCTAGGTCGACGTAAACCATTTTTCCTCACGGGTGCTATTTTGGCGGCTTCTGCCCTATTATTTTTCCCACATGCGGGTACATTGGCCGGATATCTTCCACCTATGATTGTGGGAGCCGGTATTTTGATGATGATGGATGCCTCATTCAATGTGGCGATGGAACCTTTCCGTGCCTTAGTGGCCGATAACTTACCTGATGAGCAAAACACGTTAGGTTTTTCAATTCAGACCTTTTTGATAGGTATTGGAGCAGTAGTTGGTTCTTGGTTACCCTATATGTTAGGCGAATGGATGGGAGTTTCGAAATTGGCCGATCCAGGTCAAATTCCTGACAACGTTCGTTTTTCGTTTTATGTTGGTGCCTTTATATTTATTGCAGCCATTATTTGGACGATAGCTACTACAAAGGAATATTCACCGGAGGAACGTGCCGCTATGGGATTTGAGTCGGAAGGTCATGATGATAAACTGGTATCCGTATTTCGTTATATTAAGGAAATGCCAAAGACCATGCGACAGTTAGGTGTTGTTCAGTTTTTCTCTTGGTTTGGTTTATTCTCTATGTGGGTATTTTCAACTCCTGCTATCGCACATCACGTGTACGGATTGGAATTAAATGATCATCAGTCGCCTCGTTTTCAGGATGCGGCCAACTGGGTAGGTATCATTTTCGGAGTTTATAGTGGAGTGTCTGCTATTTATGCGGCCTTTTTGCCTCGAATTGCTGCATATTTAGGTAATAAGGCAACTCATGCATTTTCATTATCTGCTGGTGGAATAGGATTGATTTCCATCTATTTTATACAAGACCCTCAAATGTTAATTTTAAGTATGGTGGGTGTTGGTATGGCTTGGGCAAGTATCTTAGCGATGCCTTATGCTTTGTTGGCCGGTTCCATTCCTATGTCTAAAATGGGTGTGTATATGGGGATTTTTAATTTCTTTATTACGGTTCCTCAAATTGTCAATGGCATTATTGGCGGTTCTATTGTTAAGTATTTTTATCAAGGAAACGCGATTTATGCGATTGTTATGGCTGGTGTGTTTTTTATTGCAGGGGCTGTAAGTGTTCTATGGATTCGCGAAAAATAGTCACCTGCATTTTATTATTTGTTAGCCTTCAAGGTATAGCTCAAATATCTCCAGGATTGAGGAAGTCGATACTTGAAGCGCGAGGGCAAGAAGATTTAACTCGAATAGGTATTCAATTTATTGGTAGACCTTATCGATCTAATAGTCTTTCTACTTCAAATCCGGAATCATTGGTTGCTGATTTAGAATCCTTTGATTGTGTAACATTCATAGAAAATTCGTTGGCTTTGGCACTTTCAGCTGGGGTCGATTCTATTTACCGGAAAGCATTGGTTCATGTTAGATATGCGGGAGATTCAATTCAATACGAAAAGCGATACCATTATTTTTCTGATGCCATGAGTCAGTTGGGTTATCCTTTATTGGGTACCCGTAATATGTTGAAAATGTCCCCAAAGTCATTTTCATTCTTAAGCAATTACTTAGTTTCAAAGCAAATAGGACAAATTAATATCCCATTACTGCGGTCACGTGAAAATGAATTAGCTCATAAAGCTTTTTATTATACTCCCACAACTTCAGTTAATGAATTACTCCCTCTGCTAAAATCAGGAGATTTGGTAGGATTAGTCTCTAAAAATACCTCGATTGATTTTTTACATACTGGAATGATTTATCGAAAAGATGGAAAAGTTTTTTTGCTACACGCTTCACAAGAATTCAAACGTGTCATGGTGAGCTCACAAACATTAGTTGATTACCTGAAAACGCACCGACAGTTTATTGGGGTTTCAGCATTTAGACCTATTTTTAAGGAATGAAAAAATACAACTTTGATCAGCTAATTGAACGTACAAATACGTGCAGTTTCAAATGGGATAATGTCAGCTATCCAGCTTCTGGTATGTTACCCATGCCTGTGGCGGATATGGATTTTCCTGTTGCAGATGAAATTATCGAAACATTAAATCAAATAACTGATCATGCGGTTTTGGGTTATGCCATTGTTCCTGATACGCTTAAAGTAGCGATGCAAACCAAAATCAGCCAAGATTATGGTTGGGAAACTTCATTGGAATGGCAGGTTTGGATTCCAGGAATCGTCCCAGGTATTGCTGCAGCTTGTGCAGCATTTACGAGTCCTCAAGATGGAATTTTAACTGCTGTCCCTGTCTATCATCCATTTCATTTAGTAGCCGGTTGGGTTGATCGACCTTTAATTACCTTTCCGATGATTCAAGAAGGTGATCGTTGGACCTATGATTTTGAAGCGTTTGAAGCTGCACTAAAGAAAGGACCTAAGGTATTTTTGTTTTGTAACCCACATAATCCAGGTGGTACTGTATTTACTAAGCAAGAAATTGAACGTATTCGTACATTGTGTTCCACATATGATTGTATGATTGTATCGGATGAAATTCATGCGGATTTACAAATCAGTACGCAGACGGTACATCAGTGTATTGCAGGTGAAATCAATTTCTTCGCAACTTCGAAGGCTTATAATACGGCTGGTTTAGGTGGTGCCGTGGCAATTATTCCTGATAAAAATATTCGTGAGGCTTTTATTAAAAAGACTTTGGGATTCTTTCCCATGCTGACACGTCATAGTATTGAAGTCATTCAGACATCATTAACCATGTCATCGGATTGGATAAATTCATTGTTGCCTTATTTGCGTGCTAACCACGACCTTCTTTTCAAGTCAATCAATGATCTTCCGGGTTTGACTATGTTGCCGCTGGAAGCTACTTATTTAGCTTGGATTGGTTTTGATGCTACCTTACATGGAGATTTACAAAAGCGTTTATTCGATGCGGGATTACATGTATTGCGAGGAGATCAATTTAAAGGAGGTGATTTTATTCGGTTAAATTTTGCATGTCCGCGTGCACATTTAGAAAAAGCCATTGCTATCATTAAACAAGTCGTTCATGCGCAGTCTTAAGAGCCTGATTTTTGTGGGTCTTTTAGCAGCATTGGGGTTTCTCTTTTGGTTCATTAATTCGCATGAACAATTGGTGAGTTCTGAGGTAAGTTTGGAAGATAATTTGATGGCAAGTGGATTCTCAGATTCTTTACGTCAACATATTCAGCCAGATTCCAATGCTACTATTTCAACTGACCCCGTTGTATTAAATGCATTTATTGAAGATTTTGAGGCAAAATTAGATTCAAATCAATTTGTCATTTTTAAGAGTAGTCAATTGATATTTTCTAAAAAAATTAATTGGCAGGTAAAACAAATATTAGCTTCTGATTTAAATGGAAATCAATTTCCAGAGTTTTGGATTTATGGTCAAAATGCAAGTAAACGAACTCAGATTTTGGCTTTTGAATATGGTTCAGGACACATTCGTGAGATTTCTTTTCCAAATTTAAAGGGCCGACAAGCTTTTGGATATGCGGGTGGAGATTCTCTGTATTTTGAAAAGAACAGTTTAGTAAGATTAGTTAAGTATGCAAATGATCCGTATGCGGATTTTGGTAATGGATATCGTGCCTGCTATTATACCTTTGGCAAAGACCAAAGTTTTATTTTAAAGAAGACTTTAGACCTAGAAAATATAACTTATGAGTAATTCAAAATTGCGTTCCCAACAATGGTTTGGCAAAACGGGTAAAGATGGTTTTATCTACCGTGCCTGGATGAAAAATCAGGGTATTCCGGATGATTATTTTCAGGGGAAACCTGTCATTGGAATTTGTAATACATGGTCTGAATTGACGCCATGTAATGCCCATTTTAGAGAATTAGCCGAATTTGTAAAAAAAGGAATTATTGAGGCCGGCGGATTTCCAGTTGAATTTCCTGTCATGTCATTGGGGGAAACCTTGATAAAGCCTACTGCCATGCTTTACCGAAATTTGGCAAGTATGGATGTAGAGGAATCTATTCGTGCTAATCCGATTGATGGTGTCGTTTTAATGTGTGGTTGTGATAAGACAACTCCTTCCCTCGTGATGGGTGCTTGCAGTGTCGATTTGCCAACTTTAGTTATATCGGGTGGTCCGATGATGAAAGGTAAATTTAAAGGCAAAGAAATTGGTACATCAGATGTTTGGCGTTTTGCTGAGGCCTATAAATTAGGTGAATTGTCTCAAAAAGAATTTATCGAAGCTGAGGCTTGTATGGCGCGTACGCCTGGACATTGTGCTGTCATGGGAACGGCTTCCACGATGGCAACTATGGTGGAAGCCTTAGGTTTGAGTTTACCACAAAATGCTGCCATTCCTGCAGCTGATGTGCGCCGTAAAGTATTGGCACAGCATTCTGGACGTAGAATTGTTGAGATGGTGAATGAAGATTTGAAAATGTCAAAGGTTTTAACCCGACAAGCATTTGAAAATGCGATTCGTGTGAATGCTGCCACAGGTGGTTCTACTAATTTTGTTATTCACTTATTGGCCATTGCAGGTCGAATTGGCGTGGATTTACATTTGGATGACTTTGATAAATTCTCATTGAATATTCCTTTATTAGCTAATATTCAGCCATCAGGAGCTCATTTCATGGAGGATTTATACTATGCGGGAGGATTGCCTGCCTTGATGAATCAAATGAAGGAACATTTACATACGTCAAGCATTACAGTTAATGGTAAGACGGTGGGTGAAAACATTACGGATACGCCCATTTACGATTCAACGATCATCTCATCCTTTGCGGAGCCATTTAAGCCTGATTCCGGTATAGCTGTTGTACGGGGAAATTTAGCGCCACAAGGTGCTGTATTGAAGCCATCTGCCGCATCTCCTGAATTATTTAAACACCGTGGTCGAGCAGTAGTATTCGAAAATATTGAGGATTATCATGCACGTATCGATACTCCGGAATTAGAAATTGATGAAACTTCTGTGATGGTATTGAAGAATGTAGGACCTAAAGGTTATCCAGGAATGGCTGAAGTTGGTAATATGGGCATTCCTAAAAAACTGTTGGAGAAAGGTGTGAAAGATATGGTTCGTATTTCTGATGGACGTATGAGCGGTACTGGATTTGGAACAGTCGTATTACATATTTCACCTGAATCTGCTGCTGGAGGACCATTGAATTGGGTACAAAATGGTGATTATATTTCATTGGATGTGGAGAATCGTACGATTAATTGGGAAGTTTCAGAAGAGGAATTAGCTGCTCGCCAATTAGCGCAACCATTTACCCCTCCTTCGATGCCTCGAGGATATGTTGGTTTATTTATTGATCATGTTGAGCAAGCAGATCAAGGTGCAGATTTCGACTTTTTAAAGGGTGGTTCTGGTTCAATTGTTACTCGTGATTCTCATTAATGAAATTATACGTCATCACAGGTGCTGGTCAAGGAATTGGATTTGAGTTAGTGAAACAACTCTTATCGGATGGACATTTTGTTGTTTGGAATGAAATAGATTCAAGCATTATGGAAATGGCTATTCAGCATTTGAATGATTTAAGTTTTAATAATCACGTGAGTATTTTGGGCGATGCTAGTTCTGATGCGTTTTTGACGGAATTAAATCAAGTGTTAGATCAAACGGAGCATGAATTAGCGGGTGTTGTTTGCAATGCGGGTATTACTACTTTCGGTGACTTTTGGTCATATCAGCGGTCTTCCATGAATCACATACTTCAAGTGAATTTGATTGGGACTTTTTTTCTTATCCAGTCAATGGCGTTACGTTTTCGTGAAAATAAGACGGCTGGATCTATCGTCATCATGTCTTCTGTCACAGGACATCAGGCACATCCCGATTTAGCGGCGTATGGAATGACTAAAGCCGCCTTAAATCAGTTGGTGAAGAATTTAGTGATTGATTTATCCCCGTTTAATATTCGTATTAATGCGGTCTCCCCAGGTGCCACAATTACTGAACGTACGTTAAAGAATACAGAGTATCAGTCAGATTGGGCGGAAATTACACCTTTGGGAAAGGCAGCTGAGGTATCTGATATATCAGCTGCTACGATATTTTTCTTATCAGAGCAAGCTAAACACATTACAGGCCAAACCTTAGTTGTAGATGGAGGCTGGACTTCGATCAGTCCTGCTCCCAAACATTAGGCCCATGCTTTTTCTAAGAAATTCAACCAGTTTTGATGACAGATTTTTTTGATGTCATCTTCAGAAAATCCTCGTTTTGATAATAATTCGGGGATTTTTTGCAGATCTGCAATGGTCTCCAAATCATAAGGACATTGTTCTTTTCCAAACCCACCATCTAAATCGGTTCCCATTCCCACATGATTTGTGTTTCCAGCCAGTTCACAAATATGAGATAAATGATCGATCATCGTATTCAAATTCACGCCCATGGATTTCGGCGTAGATATACCTCGTTCCCAATTTGGTACCATCATCCAAGCATCCATTGGCATGCCAATGACCGCTCCTCGACGAATTAACTCTTTAAACTGTGCATCTGAAAATTGACGGTTATGATCTACGAGTGCCCTGCAATTATGATGACTAGCCCAAATATGGCCGCCAAAGTGCTCCATGGCTTCGTCAAAACTATCATCGCATAAATGTGTGGCATCTAAAATTATGTTCAATTGCTGCATTTTTTGCAGTAATTCACGCCCTTTTGGACCGATACCTCCCGTGGCATTTGTTCCTTGTGCATATCTTCCAGGTCCGTAATGTGCTGGGCCTAAAGCACGTAATCCTGCTTCGTGGGCTATTTCTAAATATTCCAACGACACAATAGAATCAGCACCTTCTAAACTCAGGATATATCCAATGGTGTGCTGATCCGTTGGCCATGTATTTAAATGTGCATACAATTCGGGTAAATTTCGGATTGTACGCAGATCATTACTTCTTTCTAGGGCTTTATAATAGGCTAATTGGCCTTGTGTTTGAGCCCACGCTTGTTCTGGTGAGTTCCAGCCTGGAAGCGTTGAGTCTCGGTCCACATACCGAGCAATTTGTGTAGCAACGACTAATCCGATGTTGCCTTTGCGTAATTCTTCAAGGGAAACGGTAGCTAATCCTCGATCAGGTTTATCTGTTAAGTTTTTTTCACGATCATTGATCTCTTGAATGGAAGACCTTAAATCCCGATTCCACTCTAAAGCATTCATGCTTAAATCTAGGTGTGCGTCTACTATAAACATCTTAAATCGTTATTTTTCGGTCTCTAGCCAAGACTTTCCAAGTGGATCCGTCGGTGACTTGTAATGTTTGGTGCAAGGCAACTGTCGGACAAATATGATAAGGATACATATAAATGCGATGGCGTAGCTGGTGTTATCGCCAACTTCCACAATGCCATGTTCTTCGCTTTGACTTAGTAATTTCCAATCGGGATGATTGATGAAGGTAAGTCGGTTTTCAATGGCATTTTCCGGAGCAACAGATTTGTGTCCTATATCAATGCATATGGTGTGATTCGTAGGCTTTGAAATTATTCGTCCAATAATTTGAACTGCTAATTGAATACTGTCATGGGGATATAATTTCGCATAACCAGTATCAAAAAATACAAAAGTACCTGGACTGCAAACAAAATTTGGATTCTGATGATGTACCAAGAAACTTGGCGTCCCTCCCACAACCAATTCTAAATTGGAATCCAATTGATTAACTAAATAAAAAAAATGTTCAAAATCCTTCTCCACATGTTTCTTGCGATCTTCGATATTCTCATCGCGTATATGACCGTCGTATGCATGCAGGCCCACTAATTGCAGATTCTCCAATTGTTGGATGTGTTGAATGAGCGGTAATGCTTCCTCTGGAAGTATACCTGTCCGATTCATGCCCATGTTTAAATCAACAAAAACGCGTTGGTTATTGGCTACATTCGCCAATTGCGATGCAGCTACTCGGTCGTCTAAAAGGCATGAAAACGTGGTTTTGGGGTATTTTTTCTGAAGTTCAATAAATCGACTGAGCGTAGTGCCTGTGGGTTGCATGGATAACAACACATCTGGTGCCTCATCTAATGCTAATAATTCAGCTTCAGCGATGGTTGCAGCTTTGAACTTGTAAATTCCTGCTTCTAAAAGCATTTGATTTACTTCCCGCGTTTTATGTGTTTTAATATGTGGCCTTAATCGATGCGGATTGTCGTCTACTTGTTTTAAAATCCAAGCAATGTTGGCGCGCACAATGTTGGGATCTACGAGTAATCCAGGACTAACTAAATTATGTTCTTGAATCATAATGCACGATCTAAGTGGACATAGCCGCCATCCACATGAATTAGTTGACCTGTGGTATGACTTGATTTAGGTGACAATAAGAATGCAACCATGGCGCCTAGCTCATCCGATGTAGTCATTCGTTGGCCCAATGGAATCTTAGATTCGATTTCAGCTAATTTTTCTTTCGGGTTTGGTAACGTTTGAATCCATTTTTCATAGAGTGGCGTATAACATTCGGCAACGATTACGGCATTTACCCGAATGTTGAATGGTAAGAGTTCTACGGCCCATTCACGAGTTAATGCATTTCTGCCTCCATTGGCAGCTGCATATGCTGATGTTCCTCCCTGCCCTGTTTCTGCGGTTTTAGATCCTATATTAACGATGGCACCTTTTGATTTTTTCAAATATGGTAAACAAGCTTGAGCCAATAGGTAGTAATGAACAAGATTAGCATGTAGCGATTGTATAAAACGCTCATATGTGCCATTTTCGAGTCCTACCCCATCATTTACCCCAGCATTATTGACTAATCCATCTATTCTTCCGAACATGTTTACGATCTCTTGAACGACACGTGTACATTCTTCGGGTCTAGTAAGTTCTGCTAGAAATGAAAAAGCTTGTCCTCCGGTTGCTTGGATGATGTTGATGCATGCTTGGTTATCGGCTTCGTTTCGGCCCACAATAACAACCATAGCAGATTCTAACCCTAGGGCTTGACTGATTCCAGCGCCTATTCCTTTTGCTCCACCGGTTACAATGATTACTTTTTCTTTGAGTCCTAGATTCATATTAGTCTAACGTGTAAAAGTTGATGCAATTTGCTTGATTCATTATTTCTTGCTCTGAAATACTTAGCGATTGAATTTTTGACGTATAAACGTCGATCCATGTATCTAATTCTGCGGCTACTTTGACAACGGGATAATCAGTACCAAACATCAATCTATTGGGCCCAAATATGTCTAGAGCCGTATCGATGACTTCATTAATTTGATCCTTTGTCCATTTTTGCCAATCAGCTTCTGTCACTAAGCCAGAAATTTTAGCTGAAACATGGTCTAACGTTTTAAACGCTTGTAATTCTTTTTTCCAATTCTCTAAATCACCCGATTTGATAGGTGGTTTAGCTAAGTGATCTAAAACGATTTTCTGTTCAAGACTTTGACAAAATTCAATACCAGATTGTAATTGGTGCGGTAAAATCAGTAAATCATATGTGTAATCGAAGGCATCAAGCGCACGAACTCCTTTTAAAAATTCGGGTCTTTTTAGAAAATTCGGATCTTTCTCACCTTGAACGATATGCCTAAATCCCTTAATTGTTTCAAATTGTGAGAAATAAGCAAGTCGGTCTTCAATGTTAGGTTGTTGTAAATCTACCCAGCCAACTACCCCTAAAATAAAATTTGATTGTTCTGCTAAAGCTAGTAGAAATAAGGTTTCTTCCTCGGAAGAGGCGGCTTGAACAGCGACACAACCTTGAATATTTTTTGATCTAAATGTTTCTTGGTCTGGATAGAAATCAGTACGAATGATAGACATTTCAGGAGTTATCCAGGAGTCTCGTTCTTCATCATAGTTCCAGAAATGCTGATGTGAATCAATCATTTTGAATAGGCTACTGCTGTCTGTTTTTGTTCTCCTAGACCTTCCATTCCTAAAGTTACAACGTCACCAGGTTGTAAATAAATGGGTGGTTTGAAACCTAATCCAACCCCATGTGGTGTGCCTGTTGAAATGACATCACCTGGTAAAAGTGTCATGAATTGGGAGATATATGACACGACTTGCGGAACATTAAATATCAGTTGGTCTGTATTAGAAGTCTGAAAACGTTTGCCATTCACATCGAGCCACATAGATAAATTATGGACATCTTTAATTTCATCCTTCGTTACTAATGTAGGTCCTAAAGGAGCAAATGTGTCACATCCCTTTCCTTTGTTACCACCTCGTTCTAATTGGTATTCTCTTTCTGAATAATCATTGTGTAGGCAATAACCCGCAACAAAGTCATACGCTTCTGATTCAGATACATATTGAGCTTTTTTGCCAATAACAATGGCTAATTCTACTTCCCAATCCGTTTTTGTAGACCCTTTAGGTATGACAACATGATCGAATGGACCACATAAGGCTGTAGTAGATTTAAAAAAGAGAATAGGTTCGGATGGTATATCTGCACCAGTTTCTCGGGCGTGATCTGCATAGTTTAATCCAACGCAAATAATTTTAGACGGACGAGCCACACATGAACCAATGCGTTTAGGTTCCTTGAGT
>JBEDFG010000050.1:0-8445 GCA_041175285.1 Bacteroidota bacterium
GTAGAAAGAAAAATATATTCCTATGTCAACTGCTACAACACACGCTGAAGAAGTTCACGCTCACGCACATGATCACGAACACGAGCATCATGAGCCAAATTTTATTCAGAAGTACATCTTCTCAGAAGATCACAAAACAATTGCTAAGCAATACCTTATCATGGGTATCTTATGGGCGTTTGTTGGAGGGTCTTTATCCATTCTTTTCCGTTTACAATTGGGTTTCCCAGAAATGCAATTGGAATGGTTGCGCCCTTTATTAGGCGAATGGATTGATGAGTCAGGAAAATTAGATAAAGAGTTTTATTTAGCTCTAGTAACGATGCACGGTACCATCATGGTATTCTTTGTATTAACAGCAGGTTTGTCTGGAACATTCTCAAACTTTTTGATTCCATTACAAATTGGTGCGCGTGACATGGCCTCAGGATTCATTAACATGTTATCCTTCTGGTTCTTCTTCTTATCATCAGCAGTTATGTTTTCATCTCTATTCCTTGAAACAGGGCCTGCGTCAGGTGGTTGGGTAATTTATCCTCCATTAAGTGCTTTGCCACAAGCAATGCCAGGTTCAGGTTTAGGTATGACATTGTGGTTGACTTCGATGGCATTATTTATCGTTTCATCTTTAATGGGAGGTATTAACTACATCTGTACAATTATCAACTTACGTACACGTGGTATGACATTTACGAAGATGCCATTGACAATTTGGTCATTCTTCTTCACAGCGGTTTTAGGTTTGTTATCATTCCCGGTATTGTTATCAGCAGCTTTATTGTTGATTTTTGACCGTTCATTTGGAACATCTTTCTACTTGTCGGAAATCTATATTCAAGGACAAGCACTTCCAAACATGGGAGGTTCTCCAATTTTATACCAACACTTATTCTGGTTCTTAGGTCACCCTGAGGTATACATCGTATTGTTGCCAGCATTAGGAATGACATCTGAAATTATTGCAACGAATTCACGTAAACCTATCTTCGGATACCGTGCGATGATTGGTTCGATGATGGGTATTACAGTCCTTGCGTTTATCGTATGGGCTCACCACATGTTCGTAACGGGTATGAATCCATTCTTGGGATCTGTATTTATGTTCTTGACATTGATCATTGCGGTACCTTCAGCAGTAAAAGCATTTAACTACATCACAACTTTGTGGAAAGGTAATTTGATCTTTACGCCAGCGATGTTATTCTCAATCGGTCTTGTTTCCCTATTTATTTCAGGTGGTGTTACAGGTATCATTTTGGGTAACTCGGCATTGGATATCAACTTACACGATACATATTTCGTCGTAGCTCACTTCCACTTGGTAATGGGATCTGCATCATTCTTTGGTTTGATGGCTGGCGTTTATCACTGGTATCCAAAAATGTTTGGTCGCATGATGAACAAGACCTTAGGTTACATTCACTTCTGGGCAACATTCGTAGGCGTTTACTGCGTATTCTTCCCAATGCACTATACAGGTATCGCAGGTTTCCCACGTCGTTACTATTCATTCACGGCATTAGGAAACGGACGCGAAGAGGCATTTACTGATTTGAACATGTTCATTTCAATCGCAGCAATCTTAACATTCTCGGCACAAGCCATTTTCTTCTGGAACTTCTTCTACTCGATGTTCAAAGGGAAAAAAGCAACACAGAATCCATGGAACTCTACTACTTTGGAGTGGACAACTCCAGTAGAAGTAGGACACGGCAACTGGCCAGGTGAAATTCCAGCTGTATACCGTTGGCCTTACGACTACTCAAAACCAGGAGCTGAGTCAGATTTCATTCCTCAAAACGTTCCATATTCTGCAACACCAGAATCAAACTTACCAGAGGAAAACGAAGAAATTGCGAACGAAAAAGCAATTGAAAGTTTATTGGCTGCACAAAACGAGTCATATAACCGTTAATTAAAAACAACCTAAAGGATGCATCGAAATGGTTTCATTTGGATGCATCCTTTTTTTAGCTACCTACATGACCTTCCAACGTTTCGGTACAATCACCTTAATCAGCTTATATGTGCTCATATTAGCAGGTGGAATCGTACGAAGCACAGGTTCTGGTATGGGATGTCCTGATTGGCCTAAATGCTTTGGTCAATTAGTTCCTCCTACCCATATTTCGGAATTGCCCTTCAACTACCAAGAAATCTACAAGGAAAAGTTACATGGAGAAGTGTTATTCAATCCAACGAAAACATGGATTGAATACCTTAACCGATTAATGGGTGCCCTTACAGGTCTTTTCATGGCCACAAGCCTTGTGTTATCCATTAAGAAAGGTCGTAGCATATTTCTACCAACTTTGGCAGCATTTCTACTTGTAATGGCCAATGCTGTACTAGGAAAATATGTCGTTGATTCATTTCTTTTACCGGGTGTTGTGACCATGCACATGCTATTAACCACGGGAGTGTTATTTTTTCTATTGAAAGCGTTACAGACCGATAAGCCTAAAATTGATTTAGCACAATCACAACGCAAATGGATCACAATTAATGCTTTCATCATCTGCATTCAAATTTTACTAGGAACGCAAGTACGTGAAAACATGGATGAGGTCATTCGTGCATTGGGTGAAAACGCCAAAGCACAGTGGATCGAAAACTTAGACTTGGGTTACATCACACACCGCACGTTTTCTTGGGCGATTTTGATTAGTCATTATTTCCTTTGGAAAAATGTTCAAGGAACAGAATTGAATAATACACCTTACGTAAGGGCATTTGTTTTTTGTATCGGAATATCGCTGATATCGGGCGTTCTAATGGCCTACTTCGCGTTACCAATGGGCTCCCAACCAATTCACTTAACGAGTTCATTAGTTTTATTGGGTCTTCACGTGCATGCGTGGTTAAAAACACGAAGTATATGAACAAGGTAAAACCCTATATCGCTTTATTAAAATCACGACTTTCGATGACCGTGGCGTTTTCGGGAACCTTCGGTTTTTTATTAGCCCCAGTTGAACATAAGGCGATTGATATTATTCTAATTTCCTTAGGTGGATTTTTCCTGACGGGCGCTGCCAATATCGTTAACCAATTAAAAGAAATTGAATACGATAAATTGATGAAGCGTACGGCCAAGCGTCCACTTCCCACCCAAACGCTCACACCAAAAAATGCGCAGATTTACGGGCTGATTATTGCGGCTTTAGCATTAGGCTTATTAAGCTATTTCACTTGGAAAGCTGCAGCGATTGGCTTGCTTTCGTATATTCTTTACGGCTATGTCTACACGCCACTCAAGCGCGTAGGTCCCATTTCAGTATTTGTAGGAGCATTCCCAGGCGCATTCCCTCCGATGATCGGTTGGGTCGCAGCCACACAGCATTTCGGTTGGGAACCGGGCATCCTATTTGCTATCCAATTTTTTTGGCAATTCCCACACTTTTGGGCGATAGCGTGGGTGGCAGATGCCGACTATAAAAAAGCGGGATTCCGCATGTTGCCGAATGATGGGAAAAAAGACTTGAAAACAGCCTTTACCATTATGATCTACACGGTATTTTTGATCCCATTGGGATTTTTGCCGTATATGATGCATATGACAGGAATTACGTCAGCCATCATAACAATTGTGGCCGGTAGCTTGTTCTTAGGACAGACATTTTACTTAATGATGAAACCTACAGACAAGGCAGCCCGCTGGATGATGTTTGGTTCCTTCATTTATTTATTAATTGTTCAAATCGCCTTTTTATTTGATAAAGCTTAAGTCATGAAAAATCAAGAAGAACTCCTTGCAGCCAATGAAACGCGTTCGGTCAATCCGAAAGTGTTCACCATGTGGTTATTCATTGTATCCATCATCATGTTGTTTGCTGCGTTTACAAGTGCATATCTCGTAAGAAAAGCAGAAGGTAACTGGGTTGAATTCGATTTGCCAAATTTGTTTTCTTACAGTACCATCGTTTTACTAGCTAGTAGTGCATCCATGCATTTTGCATACCTAGCAGCAAAAAAAGACCAATTTAATGCGCTTCGAATAAGTATTTCTATTACTTTTGTGCTCGGATTAATATTCTTAATCATGCAATTTTACGGTTGGATCCAATTAGTGGAAAAGAACGTATTCTTTGTAGGAAATCCGTCAGGTTCTTTTGTTTATGTACTTTCAGGCCTACATGGGCTACATTTAATCTCCGGATTGATTGTGTTATTGGTTGCTTTAGTGGCAGCTTTCCGACTGAAAATTAATGCAAAAGCATTGACCCAAATTAAGATTTGTACCACCTATTGGCATTTTTTAGATGCTTTATGGGTATATTTATTTTTATTTTTAGTTTTTAACAATTAAGCAATTACCGCATGTCAGTTGCACACACTGCCCCTGCTGTACCCGAAAACCTAACATGGTCGGGTGGATCAGAACCTTTAAAAGCGAGTTACGGAAAATTAATGATGTGGTTTTTCCTCCTATCAGATACATTTACGTTCTCTGCCTTATTGATTACTTACGGAATGATTCGTTTCAGCCAACCCGCTTGGGAAGGAACTCCTGATACGTTCTATTTTGCTACGACACACTG
The DNA here is from genome assembly GCA_041175285.1 of Bacteroidota bacterium. Lineage (GTDB taxonomy): Bacteria > Bacteroidota > Bacteroidia > Cytophagales > Spirosomataceae > Aquirufa. The sequence continues at coordinate 4,542 of JBEDFG010000050.1, forward strand.
GCCTATCCCAGAAAAGGTATTTGAAGCCGTTCCATTTTTACACGGAATGTCATTGCCTTTGGTATTCGTAGGTATCATGACTTTCATTTTGATTGCCTCTTCTGTAACCATGGTATTAGCTGTAGAAGCTGGCCACCGTGGAGACCGCAAAGATGTAGAGAAATGGATGTTATGGACAATCGTAGGTGGATTTACTTTCTTGGGTTCACAAGCTTGGGAATGGACACACTTTATCCACGGTCCAGAAGATTTGTCAATCGCAGCGAAGCAATTGATTGATGGCGTAGTTACTCCGATTGAAGGAGCCAATTTGGTTCGTAACCCTTACGGCCCTCCTGCATTTGCGGATTTATTCTTCTTCATTACAGGATTCCATGGAACACACGTATTCTCAGGAGTTATCTTGAATATCTTAATTTTCTTTAATGCAGCGACGGGCGTTTACGAGCGCAGAGGGCATTATGAAATGGTTGAGAAAGTAGGTCTTTACTGGCACTTTGTTGACTTGGTTTGGGTATTCGTATTTACCTTCTTCTATTTAGTATAATCTTTATTCATTGATATTATGGCTCACGTAGCACACGAAACTTCTGAAAAAGAAATCGCCGCTCCAAACACCGGAGCGATTTGGAAAACATTTTGGATCTTATTGATCTTAACGGCAATTGAATTCGTTATCGCATTCACCATGCCTGCAAATACCTTACGTGTTGCTATTTTCTGCGGCATGACGATTGTTAAGGCATTCTACATCGTAGGTGAATTCATGCACTTAAAGCATGAGGTAAAATCATTAATTTGGGCTGTATTAGTCCCGACAATCTTTGTAGTTTGGCTTTTGATCGCTTTAATCTACGAAGGCGGTCACATGTATTAGTAAACCCATTTTCCTTTTAGGAATTATGAATAAGAAGACAGGCATCTTATTAATGACATTAATAGTGCCTGTCTTTATCTTTTTAGGGCTAAAGACATTCGGTACCAATCATTATACCCTACCCCGTTTTATTCCTGCGATCGATTCTACGACCGGGGAAATCAAAATGGCCAAACGATTAAATCCCCGCTGGAACGAATCCGAACTCGATACGGTATTTCAAACGATTCCAGCTTTCCAACTGACCGACGAAAACGGCAGGACATTTTCTTCCAAAACTTTACAAGGCAAAATTTATGTTGCCAATTTCTTCTTTACTCGCTGTGGAATCATTTGCCCTAAAATCACTTCGCAGGTTAGTCGGGCAACAGATACCTTCAACCAAGACAAGGACGTTCATTTCATTTCCATTTCGGTCGACCCGAACTACGATGAGCCTACTAAGCTTTCGGCATATGCCAAACGCTTCGAGGCCGATTCGACACGTTGGACATTTTTAACAGGAGCAAAAAAAGAAATCTATCCATTAATTTTAAAAGGTTTCCATGTGCCACTAGCGGATGCTTCTGAATATGATGCGGCGATTAAGAACCCCGACGAAACATTTATTCATTCTGAGCGTTTAGTATTGGTAGACAAAACGGGTGTTATTCGCGGATTCTACGATGGTACGGATAAGAAAGAAGTGGACCGTTTGATTATGGAAATCAAAGTTTTAAAAAGCATTTATACCACAGAATAGCAGATGTTAACATTAACCAAGTCCCCGAAAAATAATTTGATCATCAATGTGATCTCCATTGCGATACCTTTAGCCGTTGCGGGCTTGTTATCCTTGCCAAGTAAATTACCCTTGGGCGATTGGACAAAGGTTCTTCCCCATTTAATCGGAATTATCAACAGTACGACCGCGTTGAGTTTAATTATTGGATTAATCGCTGTGAAGAAAAAGAACATTGAGGGACATCGCAAAGCCATGGGCGCTGCGGTATTACAAGGAGCGGTATTCCTTATTTTATATATTTTGTATCACGTGGCAAACGAATCCACCAAATTTGGAGGTAACGGAATGATTAAAAGCATTTACTTTTTCTTACTTGCCTCACACATTATCTTGTCCATCGGAGTTGTTCGTCTCGTGTTGATGGCTTTATACCATGCCTTGACAGGAGATATAGCTGCCCATAAGAAAACGGTTAAATGGGCCTATCCGATTTGGTTATATGTTTCAATTTCTGGTGTCATTGTTTACCTAATGATTTCTCCTTACTATGTATAAGCGTATATTTTTCATCGTTTGCTTATTATTGTTCATCCAGCTGGATGTTGATGCTCAATGTGCGATGTGTCGGACGACGGTAGAAAGTACGGTTTCCAATGGTCGCTCGAATATCGCAACAGGCTTGAACACGGGTATCTTATACTTGCTGACGGCACCTTATTTGTTGGTGGGTGGCATTGCATGGCTTTGGTTTAAACAAAGCAAACAGGAGCAAAAGGAGCGCATTGCCAAATGGCAATTACGTCAACGCGTTTCTCAATTGATGGGAAAGGCGAATTAATCCCAAATCGGATACTGCGTCAGCTTGATTGTTTCTCCGAAGAAAATCTGCGTCGATTTTTCAAATGAGTCCGTGTAATCCGACACAAAGAATTGTCGGGAAGCTTTCGCTTTCGTATCAATCAACAAATCTTGATTCGCTAAAATCTGTTTGATAGCAGCAGCGACGATCAAAGAAGTATCAATCACAGGAATTTTCCCCTGGAAATACGCATCTATCTGTTTCTTAATCAAGGGGTAATGGGTACATCCTAGAATCAGGCCTTCGATATTGGCTAAATTGTCATGCGCCAAATACTCCTTAATGATTTGTTCCGAGATGTTATTATTGAAAAATCCTTCTTCAATCATAGGGGCCAACAAAGGTGTTGCAACCGATTTGATATGAATATTTTTTCCAAGCGCTTCGGCTTTGGTCGCGTAGATTCCTGAGTTGACAGTTTGCTTTGTCCCGATAAGACCAATTGTTTTCCCTTCCCAGTTTTGGTCTAAATAATCAATGACGGGATCGATGACATTGACAACGATGGCCTTGGTTCCCACATAGGTTTTCACCAAATCGTAAGCGGCAGCAGAGGCAGAATTACAGGCAATGAGAATTAATTTACATTGCTTTTCCATCAAGAAATTGCAAATCTTCAAGGAATAGGCCTGAATGGCTGTTGCAGATTTATCACCATAAGGTAGATGGGCCGTATCGCCGAAATAAACAATATTCTCGTTTGGCATCAATTCCGTGATGGCATGCGCGAGCGTTAATCCGCCGATTCCACTATCAAAAATCCCAATGGGTGCTGCGTTTGGCATATGATTCTAATTGGATGTAAAGAACGGAATTTTGGGATTCTTTTCAAACCCACGCAACCATTTTGACTTTTTAACCATCTTTACGTACAATTAACATTTTGTCAACTTTGCATAAACATTTACCCTCCGAAAACCTTGAGCAATCACTGGTGCAGGCCTGCAAAAAACAGGACCGCAAGGGGCAACATGCGACATTTAACCGCTACTCGGGGAAAATGATGGCCGTATGCCGAAGGTATTTAGGCAACGGGCCAGATGCGGAAGATACATTGATGGAAAGTTTCATGAAAGTGTTTTCAAAAGTGGAAACCTTTAATGAAGCTGGCAGTTTTGAAGGGTGGATTCGTCGGATTGTGGTGAATGAGTGTTTGATGAAAATTAGAAAACAAGGGGATGTATTCACCAAGAACATTGAAGAAGCATGGGATGTGGGAGAACCAGCAGATGCGTTGATGCACTTGAGAACAGCGGAAATCGAAGCCATCATTGCTGAATTACCCCCGGGCTACAGAACCATATTTAATTTGTACGCGATAGAGGGATACAGCCACGATGAGATCGCCACGTTATTAGCTATCTCTTCGGGAACATCAAAATCACAGTTATCAAGAGCTCGGACAATGATCCAGCAAAAAATAAAATTAATTGAATCATGAAAA
>JBEDFG010000051.1:0-8049 GCA_041175285.1 Bacteroidota bacterium
GATTTGTACCCAGTAATTTTTCTTTGGAAAAAGTTGGAGTAACTAAAGGCGCGGCGTGCGTCATTGCCCATCCAATCATTTGCTGAGGAACGGCCTTCATCGCATGATAACCTGCAATGCCAAAGTGGTTGGAATTTTGAACGGCTACCCAACCTGTTCCAGCTACAGCTGCTTTTGCCGTAGCTATTTCCATCGCCTTAGGTGCCACAACTAATCCCAAACCACGATCTCCATCCAATAAAGCCGTAGATGGTGATTCATGAAGAATACGAATATTTGGTTTTGGATTTAAGCGACCATGATCATACAAACGAACATAACCAGCTAAACGAGCCACCCCATGCGAATCAATTCCGCGGGCATCGGCAGAAACCAAAACATCAGCCGCTAATTGCGCATCGACCTCTGTACATCCAATGGATTCAAAGACAGAAACAACAAAATCTTTTAACCGATCAAAATCTGCTTGCATAGCTAAAATAAACGACAAAGATAAAAATAAGAATTGGTAAAAATTGTGCATTTTTGCGCAAAATCATCAACAAATGACAATCATTAATTCTATTTGGTTCTGGATCGTTTGTATCCTAGTAGTAGTTATTATTCGCGATGTTTTTATTCAAAAAAAACATACCATCTCACACAATTTTCCGATCGTTGGCCATTTTAGATACTGGCTGGAAAGAATTGGACCTGAATTAAGGCAATATATTGTTGCTAACAACCGAGAAGAACTTCCCTTTAACCGACAAGAACGTTCCTGGATCTATGCTTCTTCTAAAAAGGAAAACAATCTACAAGGATTTGGATCAGACCAGGACTTCAATTCTCCAGGATATATTTTCATCAAAAATGCCATGATGGGCTATAATGCCCCTGCTGACCATTTATCGAGAAAAAACCCGGGAGCAGTGCCTGCCAATAAAATCATAGGACTTCATCATGGAAGGCAAAAGCCGTATCGCCCATATTCCATTGTAAATATATCCGGCATGAGTTTTGGCTCCTTATCTGCCAAAGCAATCGAATCTTTAAACGTGGGAGCTAAATTAGCTGGCTGCTTTCACAATACGGGTGAAGGATCTCTTTCTCCGTATCATCAGATGGGTGCAGATATAGTTTTGAACATTGGAACCGCCTATTTCGGTGTAAGAGAACTAGATGGTACATTTTCTATGGAAAAACTGGTTCAAAAAGTTAAAGATAATCCACAACTAAAAGCAATCGAATTAAAGCTTTCTCAAGGCGCCAAACCTGGAAAAGGCGGCATGCTTCCTGGTTCTAAAGTCAACCAAGAAATTGCAGATATCCGAGGAATTGAAGTTGGCAAAGACGCCTTTTCTCCTGCTTTCCATTCCGAATTCAACACCATTCCGGAGATGGTTGCGTTCATCGAACGTATGGCTCAGGCAACCGGCTTGCCCGTGGGCATAAAGTCAGCCATTGGAAAATTAGAACAATGGGAAGAATTAGCCGCTTACATGAAAAAGCACAACCAAGGACCCGACTTTATTACCATTGATGGTGGTGAAGGTGGAACTGGCGCGGCACCCCATGCTTTTGCGGATCACGTTTCCATGCCCTTCACTTTTGCGTTTGCGAAGGTCTATCAAATATTTCAACGAAATGAATTAGCAGATAAAATCTTCTTTATCGCTTCAGGAAAGTTAGGATTCCCTGAAAAAGCCTTGATGGCCTTCGCCATGGGAGCAGATTCGATCAATATTGCTCGTGAAGCGATGATGTCAATCGGATGTATTCAAGCTCAAAAATGTCACACAAATACATGTCCAACGGGTATAGCAACGTCTAGTAAATGGTTACAAAGTGGAATAGACATTACCTTAAAAAGTGAACGATTCTATCAATATCATCACACCTTGGTGAAAGAAATTGCCGACATCACGCATGCCTGTGGATATGAACATCCAAGTCAAATGAGTATGGACGACATTGAATTATCCATGGGAGACAACAATCGTACAATGACATTAGCGAAAGCTTTAGGATACCATAAAACGATGTTGCCATTAAAAAACTACAATGAGCTATTCGAATGTCCCTATTTAGGTGGAAATAATGCTAGAAATCGTTTGCGTATCTAGGCTGTTTGATTGGATATAAACGATTATCTTTGCACCCATGTTATCAATATCCAATCTAAATTTCTATTTCGGTAGTCGTGCACTTTACGAAGGTGCGAATCTTCACATCAAACCAAAAGCCAAAATTGGCTTAATCGGAGCCAACGGAACAGGTAAATCTACCCTGTTACGTCTGATTTCAGGAGAATATACACCCGATGGTGGGAACATTTCCAAATCAGGCGAATGTACCATTGGTTTTTTAAATCAAGATTTACTATCCTACCAAACCGATGATAGCATTTTAGAAGTGGCTATGCAGGCGTTTGAACGTCAATTAGAACTTCAAAAGGATATTGACAAGGTGCTTCATAAAATGGAAACAAATTATGAAGACAAGGATGTGGATGTTTTATCCAGGTTACAAGAAGAGTTTGAGCGTTTAGATGGATATACCATTCAGTCGAAAACAGAAGAAATATTAGAAGGCCTCGGTTTTACCACCGCTGATTTAAGTCGGCCATTACGGCTATTCTCTGGAGGATGGCGCATGCGTGTCATGTTGGCTAAATTATTGCTACAGAAACCATCGCTCTTATTACTAGATGAACCGACCAACCACTTGGACTTACCGTCTATTGAATGGGTTGAAAAATACATTCATGATTACGAAGGATCTATTGTGGTCGTATCCCATGATCGGTATTTCCTAGATCGAACAATCGATCATATTGCGGAAGTATCGGGTGCCAAAATCACCTTATATCCAGGTAATTACTCATTTTACACGGAAGAGAAAGCATTACGGAATGAGGTTCAAAAAGGTGCTTTTGAAAACCAACAAGCCCAAATACGTCAAACAGAACGTTTTATTGAACGATTTAAGGCAAAGGCATCCAAAGCCAAACAGGTACAATCCCGTGTCAAAGCTTTAGACCGGATTGACATCATTGATGATGTCATCGATGAAAAAGCGAAAGTGAATTTTAAATTCAATTTTGGTACGCAACCTGGACGATTCATTTTATTCCTAGAACATGTTTCGAAAGCATATGGAGATAAAGTAATCCTTAAAAATACCTCTGCTACGATTAATCGTGGCGATAAGATTGCGTTGATTGGAGCTAATGGTAAAGGAAAGTCTACCCTACTACGCGTCATTTCAGGTACGGAACAAATTGAAGGCGAAAGACGCATTGGTCACAATGTAATTGAATCCTTTTTCGCTCAGCACCAATTAGAGAGTTTACAAGTTGAAAATACCTTATTAGAAGAGCTTAAGTCTACAGGAACGACCAAAACCGAAATGGAGTTACGTAGTGTTTTGGGCTGTTTCTTGTTCTCTGGAGAAGAAGTATTTAAAAAAATCAAGGTGTTATCTGGTGGTGAAAAATCACGTGTCGCGCTGGCTAAAGTTCTGATTTCAGAGGCCAACTTCTTGTTGCTGGATGAGCCTACCAATCACTTGGACATGCAATCTGTCAACATTTTGATTCAAGCCTTGCAGCAATATGAAGGTACTTATGTAGTCGTTTCTCACGATCGATATTTTGTTTCCAATATCGCAAACAAAATATGGTACATCGAGGATAATGAAGTTAAGGAATATCCGGGGTCATTTGATGAGTATGAAACCTGGATGGCAACGCGAACAAGTGAATCAGCACCTGTGGCTAAAAGCAAAGAAAAGCCTAAACCAGAATTAGCCCCGATCGAAGTTAGTCCAAAGTCTAAGTCAACAGAAAAGGAAATTGAAAAATTAGAGGCTCAGATCATGACCTTGGAAAATGAATTGGAAACGATCGAACATGACATGGCAGCTTTAGCACAAGCGTCCAAATTTGATGATTTGAAAAATTTGGAACTAGAGCGCAATGAAGTGCAGCAAAAATTAGATGAAACAACGGCATCCTGGGAATTACTGATCGGATAAAATGAAAAGAGGACTCCTATTAGTTTATTTAATATTGTCCGTTTCATCGGCTTCCGCTCAATTAAATTCCACCATACACCGCGATCACATCAAAACTGTATTTGTTGGGAATATAGATCCACAGCAATACATACAAAGCCAAGCCGTCATCGATTTACAGCAACAGGATTCCTGGTTCTTGTCATTTGATGATTTAGCTTTAAAAACGAATACCTATTACTTGCGCATTATATCATGCCAGGCAGATTGGACGCCTTCGTCCTTATCTGAAATCGAATATTTACAAGACTTTAATGACATCCCTTTACGGGATGCAAAAACGTCCATGGGCACTAAAATACCCTATTTACATTACCGAGTACCCTTACCCAAGGTTCGAATTTCAGGTAATTTCATAGCACAGGTGTATGCCAATCGAAACAAACGCGATACCGTTTTTACACAACGATACTCCATTGTTGAGAATGAAATTCAAGTGGCGGCTTCGGTTCAGTTTGGCCAAACAAATGCGAGTAGGGCTACTAACCATGCCATCCAACTACAAATAAAATACCCTGATGGATATATGATTCAATCAGAAGATGATTTACGTGTTTTTGTCAGAAAGAATAATGAACCTGAATATATCTTAAAGAATCTACCCAAACCTGTCATTAACAGCATGGATAGAAGCATTCGTTTCCCCAGTTTCAATCAAGAAAATAGTGTATTAGCGGGTAATGAATATCGATTAATTGATTTACGAAGTGTGCAACAAAAATTGAATTTCGTATCAAGCATCGATGAACGAGAGAAAGAAACAGTTATCATTACACAATTAGAAGCAGCTCAAGGATATTATCCTTACACAGAACGTAGAGATTTAAATGGACAATACATTATCGCCAATTATGAAAATACGAGTGATACGCGTTTTGCTGATTATGTAATTTGTCAATTTAATCTAAAGGCAACGAATCAAGCACCTGAAGATGTATATGTAACAGGTGGATTCAATAACTATATAAAATCGACTACCAATCGAATGACTTATTTACAATCACTTGGTATTTATCAGGCTAATATATTACTCAAGCAAGGCATCTATAATTATCGATTTGAAACAAAAAACCCTTCCGATTACTTGGAAGGGAATTATGCTCAAACTGAAAATCAATATGATATTTTAGTTTATTATCGTAAACCAGGAACACGAATCGACGCGCTTGTTGGCTTCCAACGAATAAACTCAATCCATTAAACGTTGAATCTAAAGTGCATGATATCTCCGTCGTGCACGATATAATCTTTACCTTCTACGCTTAGTTTTCCTGCTTCTTTACAAGCAGCCTCACTTTTATATGTTTGGTAGTCGGCCATTTTAATCACCTCAGCCCGAATAAATCCACGTTCAAAATCCGTGTGAATTACACCAGCAGCTTGTGGGGCTTTCCAACCTTTTTGAATCGTCCAAGCACGTACCTCTTGAACACCCGCCGTGAAGTAGGTAATTAAATTGAGTAAAGCATAAGAACTACGAATCAACTTACTTAAGCCAGACTCCGTTAAACCATATTCATTTAAGAACATGATACGCTCCTCCTCTTCTTCCATCTCGGCAATTTGAGCTTCTAGCGCTGCGCAAATGACAATAACTTCTGCATTTTCAGCTTGAACATTGGCACGTAAAGCATCCACATATTCATTTCCGCCTTTAGCAACTGAATCTTCATCGACGTTGGCTACATAAATAACCGGCTTGTCTGTCAATAAACATAATTCACCGATCGCCGTTTCACGCAATTCAGCATCCATCTCCACAGTACGAGCTGATTTTCCGGCTTCCAACGTGGCTTTAAATTGTTGTAAAGCAGCTAATTCTTGTTTGGCTTTGGCATCACCATTTTTAGCGGCACGCTCAATTTTCTGTATTTTTTTATCAACGGATTCTAAGTCTTTCAATTGCAATTCCATGTCGATGATTTCCTTATCAGAAATCGGATTAACACGACCTTCCACGTGAATGATGTTTTCATCTACAAAACAACGAACTACGTGAATGATGGCATCTACCTCACGGATATTCGCCAAAAACTTATTTCCAAGACCAGCACCCTGTGAAGCTCCTTTAACTAATCCGGCAATATCAGTAAATTCAATTACGGTAGGAAGAATACGATTGGGCTTAACAAACTCAGCTAAGATATTCAAACGCTCATCTGGTACGGTAACAATTCCCACATTCGGTTCAATCGTACAAAAAGGGTAATTCGCCGCCTCAGCTTTGTTGGACGAAATAGCACTAAACAACGTAGATTTACCCACATTAGGCAATCCGACAATTCCACAAGTTAATCCCATAATCTAGTTAAAAAATGAAGCCACAAAAGTACGGCTAAAAATCAAAAAGCCCCTGATTACTCAGAGGCTTTTTTCATATTTATTGAAATTCTTATTCCCATTTCAGATCTGTACCACCAAATTCATCTTCATCACGCTTGAATGAATCAAAATCTACATCGGGCATCAACTCTGTTTTCACATGATTAACCGCTTCGTTTAATCCCTCTACAAACTTATCAAAATCCTCTTTGTATAGAAACATCTTATGTTTTTCATATACAAATCCATCTTCTTTTTGATGACGACGGCTTTCAGTTATCGTAATATAATAGTCTTGAGAGCGTGTAGATTTAACATCAAAAAAATAAGTTCTTTTACCCGCTCTGATTCGTTTCGAAAACAATTCTTCTCTATCTCTTTCTTCCACTTTAAACTAAAATTTTGGTTTGACAATTTGTAAATCTACTATATAATCTGATTCACTCAAAAAATTAGAGCCAAATTATACAGTTTGAATTAGCATTAATTTAACAAAATTTTTAATTCCAATAATAAAATCTAAACTTTGACACTAATTCTAACAGGCTTTGATTAATACTCAGTGGATCTTCTTGATGCTATTTATACCCATGCAAGTGCTACAAGCACAGGAGCTGGGGGAAGAGAGTTATGGCATTGCTTCCTTCTATTCGAATAGTTTTTACGCCAAAAAAACAGCCAATCAAGAACTTTTAAAGCGAAATACATTCACAGCAGCTCATCGTATTTACCCCTTTAATACACTGCTCGAAGTCACCAATATTTACAACAAAAAATCAGTTATTGTCCGTATCAATGATCGAGGTCCTTACAAACGAGGTAGAATCATAGATCTAACGGATGCCGCAGCAAAAGCCATCAACTTACGAAAAGTGGGCTTAGCGAAAGTGAAAATTAAGGTGATTGGTTTCGAAAACGAAGTCATGTTAATTCCATACCATTCATTGGAACTAGAGACAACTCCTAAATTCAGTAGCAAATTTTATCAAAAGACACGATTAAAATACCGCAAGAAATACCGAGTAAAAACGAATATTCGGAATAAAAAATACGTCAAAAAGAAAATCAAGTAACTATTTCTTGCGCTCGTAGAAATTAATAAAATCTTGAATTTTATCAGCCGGAATCCGCTTTCCAATAATACGTTTAGATTTATCTAAAATGTAAATCACCGGAGTCGCATACACATCAAACGTATTCTTGAAATCTGTATAATACTCCTCTACCCCACTTTTAGGATTTAGGTGCACGTCAATTCCATTATACCACGATTGAATTTTAAATTCAGTAATGAATTTTTGCCACATAGCTTTATCTCTCACGATACTAGCGGCAAAAACACCGATATTCTTTTCCTTAAAAAATGATTCTTGCTGGAGTAATTTAGGCGTCTCCTCCTTACAGTGACTACATTCTGGATCGTAAATAAATACCACCGTATAATCTTTCGGAACCGTAGATAAAAGTAAACGCTTTCCATTTGGGTCTGTTAACACCATCTCCGGAATCTTTTTGCCAATGACAAGTGGTTTAATAACTAACAAACGTTCTTTCATTTTACGCACCGTAGTTGTATCCCAAAGCTTCGGCTCTCCCAGGTAATATTTCTCTGCTATATGAACAAATGCCCCGTCTGTGCCAACAATATTATGATTTTCATAAGTACTTGCG
>JBEDFG010000052.1:0-8013 GCA_041175285.1 Bacteroidota bacterium
CGATTTTCAGCCCCCTCAAAAGTCAATTTCTGCTGTTGAACCATTTGAGTCAAAAGCAATGAACCGGATTTAACCGAAATATGCGAATGCCCTGCTACTGACTTTTGAATCGTTTCCAATACAGAAATAACTTGGTTAATGGCCTGTGTATCTTCATCCCACTCTTTGGCAGGAATAGAGCGCAACATCTTATCGGCAATAAACTGGAAATCTGCCAACAAGACCATAAAGTCCCCATCCTGGAAAATGCGTTTCCAAACTGGTTCTGTACCGAATAAACGAACTAAATCATCACTAGATGCATAGAGTTTATGCTGATCACTAAACGATTTCAACCCTTGCTTGAGCTCATTTGATTGCAGGTAAACACTCAGCGGATGCGCCATAAACTCACGAAAAATTGCCATGGGAATACGCCCATCAACAAACATTTTCTTGATTTTAAACCATTTAGTCATCCATGAAAAAATCGCAGTTTTCTTGAGCGAATAGCCCATTGTAATGTTTAGGCGATCTTTAAATTCACCAATAAACAATAAAACCTGATCTAATAATCCCTCATCAGCTAGCACCAAAGCCACCTGCTCCCCCGAGCCATGTTCTTCCTGCCACTTTCGAATCGTATCCAAAGCAATAAATACCTGAGCACTCGGATTCGCTGTACCAATAAGTTCCACCTGCTTGGGTGACTCTAATAAATCCCGTCCCATCCATTTAAATGGACCGCGAGATAAAAACGTAGGAGATTCAGGTTTCGAATAATCACGTAACCAAGTTCCTGCACGATGATATTTATTTTCAACGTAATAGGCATCCGCATCCCAAATAGTTTCAGCCAAATTTTGACGAATCAACAAGCGGATGATTTCCTCTTCCGATTTCGACAAGGCGTTGAACCCAATAAAATAGATCTTTTTGTATGATTTAGCCAATGGTTTTCCAGCAACCAATCGATTGACCAAATCTCGATATGCCATCCCTCGATACGAAATTCCAAGATCCGTTAACCGAGTTTGAAGTCGGCCGTAAACCTCCAGCAAATGATCGTAAAGTTTGAAATAGGCTTTGGTATGTGCGGTAATGTATTTCTGGGTATCTGCTTCTCCATACGTTTCACCCCATCGTTCTAAGGATTTCACTTCAGATAAAAAGGCGAACATTTGGCGAGGGTCGACTAAATACATGTCAATGGAATCAAAATCCTTTAACATTAATTGGCCCCACGAGATAAATCGATCAAAATCAACTTGATCATCGACCTCTTTAAAACAGGTATATGCTTCTAATAGCAATTGAACTGGATCCACCAATTCCGATTGAGTCATTTGCAAGGCAAACTCCTCAATCGTATGGAAATCAGGTGACAGGAATGGGCGGTCGCCCAAATAAGCTAATTCTTTTTTAAGGTATAAAACACCACGCTGAGAAGGCATCACAACCGCAATATCTTGCAGTTCTTCTATCCCATGTTCTGCCCACAAATGCTCGGCCGTCCTCCTTAAAAATGTCTTCATTAACCTACAAATTCCCTTTTTTCATTTCTTTTACTGCATAATCAACCGCACGAGCCGTGAGCGCCATGTAGGTCAGCGACGGATTTTGGGTAGAAGTGGATGTCATACATGCACCATCTGTTACAAACACATTTTTGACAGCGTGCATTTGATTCCATTTATTCAACATCGAAGTTTTCGGATCTGCACCCATACGCACACCACCCATCTCATGGATATCTAGACCTGGTGCTTGCTTCGAGTCACGTGTACGAATATTGGTAAATCCAGCTTTCGTGTACATTTCTGTAAATTGTTCGATAAAATCCTTTACCATTTTATCATCATTATCGTCATAGGAAACATCCATATGCATTAATGGCAAGCCATGGGCATCTTTTTTAGACGGATCAAGCGTGATCTTATTTGTCTCCTTAGGAATCGTTTCACCCATCATGTGAGAACCTGCATACCAGTTGTTATTCAACTTTGGATTCAACAAGGAGTTTTTTAAACTTTCACCCACAGCTTCACGATCGGAATGCGTTCCACGGCCCGCGCTCATGCCAGCCGCATAGCCACGCAAGAAATTTGTTTCTTGTTTATATAAATTTCGGAAACGAGGAATATATCCAGATGTAGGACGAGAACCATCCGTTTTCGTATCCAAATAGCCTTCAAATTCAGCTGATAAAGAAGCACGGTAATTGTGAAATGCCACATATTTACCCAATACCCCACTGTCATTTCCAAGTCCGTCAGGAAAACGATCCGACTTAGAATTCAATAGAATCGCATTGGTATTCAAGGCAGCCGCAGTTACAAAAATCACTTTCGCGTAATATTCGACCATCTCATTCGTATGCGCATCTATGACACGAACACCGATTGCCTTGCCCTTTTTCTCATCATAAATGACCGATTCTACGATCGAATCCGGCCGCAATGTCAAATTTCCAGTTTTCGCTGCCCAAGGCAACGTAGACGCATTCGAACTAAAATATCCACCATAAGGACATCCTCGTTGACATAAATTACGACTCATGCAACGTCCACGACCTTGTTGGTAATGTATCTCGCGCGGCTCCGACAAATGTGCACATCGCGCCACGATCACATGACGATCTTGATACATACGCTTAACTTCTTTTTGAAAATGTTTTTCAACACAAGTCAAATCATACGCAGGTAAAAAATCGCCATCTGGTAGTGAATCTAAGCCGTCCTTATTTCCTGAAATACCAGCAAAGTTTTCCACATATGAATACCATGGATCAATATCTTTATAGTTAATCGGCCAAGGCGTTGCAAAACCATCACGCGCTGGGCCATCAAAATCAAATTGAGACCAACGTTGTGTTTGGCGAGCCCAAAGCAATGATTTTCCTCCTACTTGGTAACCACGAATCCAATCAAAGGGTTTGTCCTGAACATACGGATGTTCCGCATCTTTTACCATAAAATGTTTAGCATCCTCTTTAAATGCATAGCATTTACTCACGATCGGGTTTGCCGCAATTTCTTCATTCGTTAATCGACCGCGATGTTCAAATTCCCATGGACTCATTAGGGTTGTTGGGTAATCCTCATTATGCGTTACTTTTCGACCACGTTCTAACACCAAGGTTTTTATTCCTTTGTCACAAAATTCTTTGGCAGCCCAACCACCCGCAATACCAGAACCAATGACAATTGCGCCATAAGTTCGCTTTTCAGCATGTTTTAAAATCTCCATCGTTTATTTCTTAACAGGTACGCACGGATTCCAAAAACCGGGTGCCATTTGATAATTTAAATGATTAACTAATACATATTCCGTGCTTGTGTAGCCTTGAATTGTCAACCCTTTTAGGGTCGCCATCGCTTTTTGAGCGTCTGATCCAAAATGCCCTTTCTCCAATAAAAACAGAAATTGTTCCTTTTCTGCTGCAGATGCGGCGGAAAGTGCATGTCCATTTTCAGTTTGAAACCAGCCAGGAATTTGACCTAATACGGTTTGAAAGGTTGTTTGTGCAGATGCCTCATAGCAATCCTTCAACATCGTTTTGACAAACGTAGGAACGCCTAAACTAACGGCTCCTGGAATTTTTGATTCAGGAATAATGGCACCAATCCAAAGATTTAATGAGGCCTCATCTACAGCAGATAATGCTAATGTACTCCCGGTATGATTTGCAGATAATGGGTATGAAATTACGGATCCTAAGGTGGCTAAAGCCATTCCTTTGATCCAATCCCTTCTTGTTGTAAAATTCATGTTTAATAGGTTAAAATAATACCCACAAACATATCAAAAATTAATCAAATAACAGCCACTTAACCCCGTAGGCAAAGCCCCTACTCATGGCAGGATACAAATAAGCAACATAATGATTATCCGAAATTAATCCCTGCGTAGCATTCGCATATTTGAAAAATAAGCGGACCCGATTAATGCGTAAACTTAAATAAGGATCTACTTGAACAAAAGCGGGCAATTTCACTTGATTTTGCAGATGAAACTGTTGGGTCGCCGGCATGTAAGCATCGCCGTAATAGGCCGACAAATAATGTGCATCTAGGCCAATTTGAACGAAAAGCAATTTCTTATATTGTAGGTTTACTGCCAAATTTGCATTGGCCGCTAGATTAGGCATTCGAATGACATCTGGGCCGGTCAAGGTATTTGCAATAACATTCGAATTCCATTCAAATTTACCAAGTACACCACCTAACTCAAATCGCGTGCGAAAAACACCAAGTCCTTTGGATTCTTGACGAACCGTTGCCAAACTATCAAAATACACCCAATTCCCAATACGCTGAATCGTCACTGACGGCTTAAAATACACCTTCGAATTTCCAATGGACAAACCTCCCTCTAATTGATCAAATGATATTTGATTCAATGGTTTATCCCAGCGATATGATGAATTATACATCCAAGTTTGAGCAATACTTGGACTCGAAGAAGTCCGTTGCGCCTGCACAAAAAACCAAGGCGATTCAAATTTGGCTTTTAACTGATAATCGGAACCTAGTAGATATTCCCCTTCCGCGGTAAAATCAACTGTTTCCGTAAAGTTTTGATGCAACCAAAGTCCCAAATAATTTTCGAGACGACTTTTCGTCACATCAGTCAGTGGATTACTAACTGACCAATAGCGCTGACGCATGTGAGCCCGATAGGTGAATTGTCTAAATACACCCTTTAAACCTGTTTGATGACTATATGACTGCCAATTATTCTCATTGTACAATGAATCGGACTCAGGTGCTTGAATGTAATTAATGTATGTTTTAGGGTAATAACGTCTCGCTAAATTATTCTCAAAATCTAAATCCCTGAATTTGACTTGTCGGCTTTCCACATCCAAACGCTGAAATAACTGCAATCCCTTAAACCCAATAAATTCCTGATAGACATGAAATTTTAAAAATTTATCATTCGATTGAGTTTTGGCAGCGGTCAAATAAGCGGTGTTATCCACATACTTTAAGGCCTGCAAAGGTGTTTGTCCATTCGTCAATAAAACACCTCCTTGATCATTCGTACCATGATCGTAATAATTCACATGCGCCAAAATCCGATACCGATCTGAGCGAGAACGATAATTTGTGTGTATCAATAAACCCCATTGACCAGTCAAATTAATATTACGCGCCTTGAAGGCATCATCAGACAACTGCTTATCCGCCACGAGACGTTGTAATTCAACACCCACATTCCAAAGGGAATCGATATTCCGAGCAAAGGAAAAATTAAGACGCGTCTGACCACCAGCCCCATCATTAAATTCAACATCCGAAAAAGGCGACTTCGTATCATAATAACGTACCTGATCTGCCTTAAAAGCATAATTCGAATACGCCTGATAACCTAATTGTGTACCTAACAAAGGCGTAATGGGGGTAAATAAATTTCTAGTTGCCGTTCCATCTGAACCTAAATTAGTTTGTAAAAAACCACTACGTTCCTGAAATAAATAGCGCTGATATAGGTGCAAAGTGGTGTCAATGCGTCGCTTAACAATCCGACTATCCATCACATCTTGTTCTAGAAAATAATGCGTGGATTGAGGACCGTAGATTTGCTTAGTTGAATCATCTAAAGCAGCACGACCGGATTTCTGAGGTCCTTGCGTTTGACCCGTTGTTGAATTACTCGTTGAATTATTCGTAGGAAACCCTCCATTTGAATTAACAGCTCCATTTCCCATCGGATTGGAATTGGGAAATTGACCTACACTTTGAAAAGCAATGAGTCCAAAAAGAAATACGAGGAATCGAATTTTCACGCCGTAAAGGTAGCTATTTTTTAAGATTAAGCGGAACCTGAGACGCAAGCCAGGACCAAAATTCCGTTTCCTGATCTAAAAATTCCATCTGCATCGGCAAATAGCACAAGCGAGAATTTAAAGCGGGATAATGCTGCAACTGTTCTTCCATACGCACATAATCTTTGTGCGTGGTTAATATTCCTACTGTATCTGGCAATGAAGAAGCCAAATGCTCCCAATATTGATAATCTGCCTCTTGAAAAGCATAATGATCAGCATAGGTGTCTTGATCCACAATTTCGCCTAATTTCTTAGCCTCTTTAAAGAATGGCCATGGATCCGCAATTCCGGCAAAAAGATGCCACTGGGTGATGTTTTGAGCCTGTTTTCCAACCGGTACCCCATAAGTAACTCGCGTAAAAAATACGGGCAAATTGAATTGATAGAAAGGTATTTTTTGCTCTGCAGTCAAGGTTTCCGGACAACGATTAATAATGATCGCATGCGCTCTTTTGAGCCCAGCTACTGACTCGCGCAAACGACCCAAGGGCATCAGTTGATCAGAAAAAAAAGGCTTTGCAAATGTTGTACAAATCAGATTTAAATCCGCCTTTAAGGCACGATGTTGAAATGCGTCATCTAAAATGATCGCATCTAAATGGCTCATTTGTTCGACGCCCTTCACCCGATTCTCACAAACCGCAATAGGCAAATCAGCGAATTGCCGTTGGTAAGCTAAAGGTTCATCGCCAACTTCCGAAGCGGTGGATTCAGCCTTGACCCAACGAAAACCTGCTGTTTTCCGACCATATCCTCTACTCAATATTCCCTTACTTGCTTCAAACTTCCAATGAGAAACCAAGTAATTCACGAATGGACTTTTACCGGTACCGCCGACGGCCAGATTACCTACGACCAGCGTAATGGGTTTAGTGAAATGCTTGGATGAAAGTATTCCTAGATCATAACATGTATTTCGCAGCCGTGTGATCGCACCAAATAATTTAGCCAATAAACGAAATACACTCTTTTTCATAATATGCTTAAAGCTAATAAATAATCTAGGGAGGGGCAAAAATGCCACAAAAATAATAAATTGCAACATGATTCAATTGCTCAGCCACCCCCTACAATTCCATTTTGAAGCAGGTACTTCCCGCGGGGTATTGACACAAAAAACGAGCTATTTAATTCAAATTGAACAAGATGGTAAAATTGGATTAGGTGAGGCTGGACCTTTGCGTGGATTAAGTCCAGAATTCGAAGAAGATTGTTTTCCCGCGTTTCAAAAAGCATTTTCTGAAATCAAATCAATTCCTGAGTCTGCTGAGGAAATATCTGATTTCATCCAAATGATTCCATTCGAACAACCCTCATTTCGCGCAGCATTAGAAATGGCTTTGCTCGATTATTTTCAAGGAAAAGATGGCATTTATTTCGACAATTCATTTGCCCGTGGAGAAACTAGTCTACCCATAAATGGGCTGATCTGGATGGGAAGCCCTGAATTTATGCGTCAGCAAATCGCAGATAAACTGGCTGAAGGTTATTCTTGCCTCAAATTAAAAATAGGTGCCATTGATTTTGAGCAAGAAATGGAGATTATTGCTGAAATCAGATCCAACTTCTCCGCAACTGATTTAACGATTCGAGTAGATGCAAACGGCGCATTTTCACCTCAAGAGGCACCGTCAAAACTAGAAAGATTAGCCAAATTAGACATTCATTCGATCGAACAACCCATTCGGGCCGGACAATGGAATGCAATGCACAATTTATGTCGTTTGAATTTATTGCCGATTGCATTAGATGAAGAATTAATCCAAGCGCGTCATCCCGAACAATTAATGGAAGCGATCCAGGCGCCATTCATTATTTTAAAACCCAGTTTATTAGGGGGATTTGCGGCAAGTGACGCTTGGATTCGGGCAGCAGAAATGATGGGCTCGAGATGGTGGATTACATCTGCGCTTGAATCCAATATAGGACTACAGGCTGTTTCGCAGTTTACGGCAAATTATTCGAATCCACTCCCGCAAGGTTTAGGCACAGGTAAACTATATACCAATAATTTTGATTGTGGCCTATCGATTCAAAAAGGGCACATATATTCTAATCCAGATACCAAAAGAACAAATCCTTTTGCCTAAATTTACGGCATCATTTTAAACATTGAATTGAATGAATACGATTGACGAGGCGATGATTGCCATTTTAGAACAACGCTTGAAATTAAGCAAATTGAGTTATTCGGATGACAC
>JBEDFG010000052.1:8061-11038 GCA_041175285.1 Bacteroidota bacterium
CATTGCCCAGAATCAGATGTTTTATTGCCAACGGCGTATTTGGCGAAGAAATTTGTAGAAACAGCCGATGGTGAAGTTGAAATAGGAAAAAAAGAAGGTGTAGAAGTTGAATGGATCGAAGATCCCGCAGCTGCAGCTCGATTAGTATTATTACCCGCTCCTACTCGAATCTTATTGATGACTCCCAAAAGTCTCGATATCGTTTGGGAAGCAGCCCAATAAAACAAAAAAGGTGAGCACGAAATGCTCACCTTTTTTTATACCCAATCAATTCCCTTTTTCAGTAAATCTAAGGTTTGTTGGCCCGCCGGATACCCACTCGCATCATACATATATTCCCAGGAAGCCAAAGGCGGCAAACTCATTAATATCGATTCAGTCCTACCGTTCGTTTCTAAACCAAATTTGGTCCCACGGTCATGCACGAGATTAAACTCGACATATCGACCTCGACGTAGTAATTGAAAATCACGTTCTTCTTGGCTAACCGCTTTATTCGCATTAGCTTTCATTAAATGACTGTAAATAGGCACAAAAGATTCACCCACCGACTTCACAAAGTCAAATGTCTTTGCTTTTTCATCTTTTAAATAATCAAAGAAAATTCCTCCAATACCTCGCGTTTCATTCCGATGCGTATTGAAAAAATAATCATCTGCCCACGTTTTATATCGCGCATACACGTCCTCCCCAAACCCATCGCAAGACGCTTTGACTTGTTGGTGAAACCACTTCGCCTGTTCCGGAATAATAATATGAGGGGTCAGATCGATACCGCCACCGAACCAACTTTGACCGTTGCTCAGTTCAAAATAACGCACATTCATATGAATGATCGGAACCCAAGCATTGAAAGGATGCATCACAATGGATACCCCTGTGGCGAAGAATTCAACTTCTTCTGTCACATTTACCATCTTCGGATGCAATGGTCCTGAAACGGCAGAAAAATTAACACCAGCCTTTTCTAAGATGGTCCCGTTTTGAATTAAACGCGTCCGACCGCCGCCACCTTCTGGCCGCGACCAAAGATCCTCCTTAAATGTACCTGTACCATCTGCCTGTGAAATTCCTTCACAGATACGATCTTGTAAATCGCGAAAATAGGCTTCTATATGCTCCTTATTCATATTAATTTGGACTCTGACTACTTGAATCGGATGATTCTGTCGGATTTTCCATCAAGGCATTAAGTGAATCTAACTCGGCATCAGAAACCTGAAGTGAGTCAGGTAAGGTACTTACCCCATTTCCACAATCAAAATCTTTCTTAACCACACGTTTATCTAATCGATCAAAAGGAGCAGGTTTGTACATGGCCAAAGCTGGATCTTTCACCACCTTCAGCATAAAGCGTTTATAAATTGGCATCGCCGTTTTTGAGCCTTCTCCTAGTGCCCCGGAACGGAAGTGGATCGATCGATCATCACCACCTACCCAAACACCCGAGATCAAATTTTGAGTCATCCCAATAAACCAGCCATCCGAATGATTCGATGTTGTACCCGTTTTACCTGCAAAATTATGGGCATAACGGTTATTACCTTCCGGAAGCAAAGCCGCTCCGTCACCCCAAAGCAACGAACTTGCCGTTCCTCCTTCATGGATAACTCCTTCCAGCATCGATCGAACTAATTGAGCTGACTCTTTCTTAATTACCCGCGTAGCGGTAGATTCAAATGATTGAATGACTTTACCATTTTGATCTTTAATCTCAGTCACAAGCATCGGCTCCACATGTATACCCTCATTTACAAATGCAGAATATGCCCCAATCATTTCAAATAAAGACACATCAAAAGAACCCAAACCAATGGATGCTACTGGCTTTAAAGGACTCTTAATTCCCATTTTTTGAGCATAATACATGACCGTATCCGGTCCTACAATTTCATTGGTCAGTCGGGCCGTCACGGTATTCACTGACTTCGCTAATGCTCGTTTCAAAGGCATCAAACTATACGAAAACGTTCCGTCGGCATTGTGTGGGCTCCAAATTTTCTTCTCTCCATTTTCTTCGATTTCCAACGAATAAGGAGCGTCTTCCACCGCAAAGCAAGGCGATAAATCACGAGGACCATCAATCGCGGCTGTATAAACAAAAGGTTTAAATGTTGATCCAGCTTGGCGCTTACTTTGCTTGACGTGATCGTATTTGAAGTATTTAAAATCAAGGCCACCGACCCACGCTTTGATATGTCCCGTATATGGATCTAGGGTCATCATACCTGCCTGCAAAAAGCGCTTGTAGTATTGAATGGAATCGTAGGCACTCATGGTTTGTTGCTCCTCGCCCAAGGTATTGCGTGAATAAACCCACATTTTCCGCTTCACATTTTTCATTTGGTATAAAACTGAATCCGGATTTTTAGGATAACGTCGCACTAAAGCTTTGTAATATTCTGTCCGTTTAGCCACAGAATCGATAAATCCAGGAATCTCTTTCCCTGACTCATCGACCCATGGATTTTGACCAGACCAGTGATTATCAAACGATTTCTGCGTAGAACGCATACCTTCTTCGACTGCCTCTTCAGCATGCAATTGTAAACGAGAATCAATGGTCGTGGTAATTTTCAAACCATCCCGATACAAATCAATCTCCATCTCATTCGCCTTCGCCCATTCTTGAATGTATTTAGCGACAGCAACTTTGAAATAATTACCGGTTCCGTCATAAGGTGATTCCTCATTTTCATGAAGAACAATAGGCAATGGTGCCAACGAATCATATTCGGCTTTTTTCAGGTATCCAGCCTTAACCATCTGAGCCAAAACCACATTTCTACGCTTCCATGCCTTATTTTCAGCTAATGGCTTACCATCGTAGCGTTTCGGATTATACGTTGTAGTCGCCTTTTGCAGACCGACCAAAATGGCTGCTTCCTGAATATTTAAACTATCAGCGGAAGTATTAAAGTAGGTTTTAGCGGCGACCTTAATTCCATACGCATTGTTACCATAATCCACGGTATTT
>JBEDFG010000053.1:0-8323 GCA_041175285.1 Bacteroidota bacterium
GAAACGTTGGAAAGCTTGGGTCATCAGCTTTGTTTCCCACGAGTTGAAAATGAACATGATATGGTTGCATATCATATGAAGTCAGGCGACGCTATGATTACTTCAGCTTGGGGAATTCAGGAACCTGATCCACAAACATGTCCCAAAGTACAAGTGGAAGACATTGATTTAGTCATCATTCCACTGTTAGCCTTTGACTCCAAAGGAAATCGCGTGGGGTATGGCAAAGGATTTTATGATCGTTTTTTACAGGATTGTCGGCCCGAAACCTTAAAAATAGGCGTCTGTCTCGACGAACCTGTTCAGCGCATCGATGATGTAGAATCGCATGACATTCCGTTAGACCTGTGCATTTCGCCCATTGGCATACATCTTTTCGATGGATTTTATCAAAAAAATCCTTTTGATTCAACGAGATAAGCCCTAATTTTGCAGGCTACAAAAACACGTTGATTTGTGAAAATCAAGCATTTACTCGTCCTCCTTTTCGTTTTTAACTGTGTCCGAGTGATGGCACAGGGGGAAGGAAATGAGCGAATGTACCCGATTGAGCAGATCCAACAAGGTTTAAGTAATAAATACGTATACAAACGACAGGTGATTGATAGCCCATTAGCTTTACAAATACCGTTGTTGGAGTCGAAAGACCCTGAAGTAAGTTTGGAATTTTATCGTTTCAAATCGCAGCGAAAACTAATGAATTGGATTTCGAGCGCAGGACTAGGACTTTCGTTGTATTCGTTGATCAAACCGGGAAAAGTCACGGATGGATTTTATTTGTCGACGATTGGAACGGCAGCTTTGGTCAATATTTATGTGGGGACCATCAGTATGCGGCACTTAAATCGGGCTTTATCCCGATATAACCAGTTAGCGAAATCTGGCACACAATTGAGTTTAGAATTTACGCCAAACACACAGACCTCTGGGTCGTCTTTGGCATTACAGTGGAAGTATAATTTTTAAAAATATAAACATGAAAGTTGCTGTTGTAGGCGCCACGGGATTGGTTGGCGGCGAAATCTTAAAAGTATTAGCAGAGCGTAATTTTCCAGTCTCTGAAATCATTCCAGTTGCGTCTGAGCGCTCAATTGGTAAAAAGATTTCCTTCAAGGGAAAAGATTACACGGTTGTAGGTTATGAGACAGCGATTTCAATGAAACCCAATGTGGCGATCTTCTCTGCGGGGGGGAGCTCTTCCTTGGAAATGGCACCTAAATTTGCTGCAGCAGGCATTACCGTGGTAGATAATTCATCTGCATGGCGTATGGACCCAACGAAGAAATTAGTGGTTCCGGAAATTAACGCGAATACCTTAACGCCGACAGATAAGATTATTGCTAACCCGAATTGTTCGACTATTCAAATGGTGGTGGTCTTAAATCCATTGCACAAAAAATATAAAATTAAGCGTGTGGTTGTTTCAACATACCAGTCGGTGACAGGTACGGGAAAAGCGGCTGTTGACCAATTGTTCGATGAGCGTGCGGGCAAGGAAGGGGCTAAGGTATATCCACATAAAATTGACTTGAACGTATTGCCGCATATCGACGTGTTTTTGGAGAATGGGTATACGAAGGAGGAGATGAAGATGATTTTGGAAACGAAAAAAATCATGATGGATGAGTCTATCCAGGTGACTGCGACGACGGTGCGTATCCCTACGATCGGCGGACACTCCGAGGCGGTAAACATTGAATTTGAAAATGATTTTGATTTAGCTGAGGTGCGTGCCATATTGGAAAAAGAGGAAGGCATTATCGTTCAAGATGATCCAACGAATTTTGTCTATCCGATGCCGATTACGGCACATGGAAAAGATGAGGTATTTGTGGGACGTATCCGTCGGGATGAGTCACAGAAAAACACGTTGAACGTATGGATTGTGGCCGACAATTTACGTAAGGGGGCGGCGACAAATGCCGTGCAGATTGCGGAATATTTAGCGGCAAACAACTTGATTTAATCAGAAGGCCGGTAACACCGGCCTTTTTTTTTGCTATGACAAGACTTAGTGTAAATATTAATAAGATTGCGACGCTGCGAAATTCGCGGGGAGGCAATAACCCAGATGTCATTCAGGTGGCGTTAGATTGTGAGCGTTTCGGTGCGGAGGGTATTACCGTGCATCCGCGCCCGGATGAGCGCCACATTCGCTATGCAGATGTTCGTGCATTGAAGGAGGTTGTGACGACAGAATTTAATATTGAGGGCAATCCCCTGGAACAATCATTTATTGATTTGGTTTTAGAGGTAAGACCTGAACAAGTCACGTTAGTCCCAGATGCCTTAGGCCAAATAACTTCCAATCACGGTTGGGATACCATTCAGCATCAAGGCTTATTGCAGTCATTAATCGCTCAATTTAAGGAGGCGGGAATTCGGACATCGATCTTTGTGGATCCTGTTTTGGAACTGGTTGAGGCGGCGTCTACGACCGGTGCGGATCGCATTGAATTGTATACGGAACCCTATGCAGACCTGTTTAATGAGAACCCGACGCAAGCGGTTTCGGCCTATCGGAAAGCCGCTTTTCGTGCAAACCAGTTAGGTCTTGGGATAAATGCGGGACATGATTTGAGCTTAGAAAATTTGGCCTTTTTTAAAGCCCATGTGACACCGTTAGATGAGGTGTCTATCGGGCATGCATTAATTTGCGATGCCTTGTACTATGGTTTGGAAAATACGATTCAGTTGTATAAACGATCGTTGAAATAAAAATGGCGCAGTTGTAACTGCGCCATTTGGAAAAATTACTCCCGATTTCCTGTCAAAACTACTTGACCACCGGCAACTGATAATTTGATCGTTGCTACTTTCCCTGCATCGCGAGAGAAGGTAATATCGGCATCATAACCTTGAATTGTAGTTGTAAATACGTCGGCTGTTTTGCCTGCTTTTAAAACGGCTGCTTCAGCTGGATTAGCATCCGTGCTGATTTGCAAAGAGCCATCTTTGATCGCTACGATTACTTTTTTCACATATTCATTTTCCGCCATTTTAAATGAAGCGGTGTAATCTGCTAGGCTTGCACCTTCTTTTTTGCCACCAAGTACTTGGCCTTGTGCTTCGATTTTGATTCCTTTGACAATACCACCTTCGCGTATGAAGTTTACAGTACCATTCATGCTGGCTAATTCGTATTGATCTGCTTGTTTACCTGTGGTTAATTCAGCTTCTGGGAAGCCTTCAGCCGCCATCATGACTTTGCCTTCTTTAATGGAAATTGCTACGGTTTTCACGTAGGGATTTTCGTCTAATTTGAAGACCCCAGCATAATCAGCTGAAGTTCCTGTTTGTGCATTTACGGCGAAGGATCCTGCCAAAAGCAGGCCGATGAAGTATAATTTTTTCATGATATTGTTTAAAGATTTTATCCAGCAAAACTAATGATTAATCGGTAAGTGCTGCATACCGTTCGTCATAAAATATTTTTCAAAATTTTGTTTTCCAAAAGATTTATCTACTTTTGGCAGGCCCAAGAGGCACAAATCAACTAATTCGCCCAAAAAATCTATAGGAGATACAATATGAGATAAAGCTCTACGTTAACAATTTTGAAGTTTTATGATTAAAATTCAGGTTAGCGATGCGGCTTTATTATCAGCGTACATCCAGGGGGACGATAAAGCGTTTGAGACATTAGTCAAACGTAGTAAATCCAAAGTGTATACAACTATTTACCTGATCGTTAAGGATCGCTACATAGCGGAAGACCTAATGCAGGAAGCCTATATTAAGGCCATCGACGTGATGAAGTCGGGACGATACAATGAAGAAGGGAAATTTTTACCTTGGATTCTGCGTATTGCGCACAACATGGCGATTGATTATTTCCGAAAGGAAAAACGTTATCCAACGATTGTGCTGGAGGACGGGTCAAAAGTATTTAACAGCTTTGAATTTGCAGAAGACTCGGTGGAGGATATGCAATTAAAGGCGGATCAAGTCGCGAATGTGCGAGAATTGATCAAAAAATTACCTGATGAACAACGTGAAGTGTTGGTCATGCGGCATTATGAGGACTTAAGTTTTCAGGAAATCGCGGATCAAACGGGCGTGAGCATCAATACGGCTTTGGGAAGAATGCGCTATGCGCTTATCAACCTGAGGAAAATGCTAAACAAACAAGAGATTGCCTATGACGCAAAGCTTTACCCCAAATGACCTCATTAAAAATTTGTATGAGCCTGAATCGGGCTTTTCCCAAAATTTATCTATGGAAGAACGCTCGGAGTTAGCGTCTTTTCACCAGGTCAAAAACGCATTAGATCAAGCGGCCTATCAGCCATCCGATCGTGTGGTCGATCGTATTCTTGCGTATTCAAAACACAAAGAGACGATTCAATCTTAATCTTGAAATTGTTTCTTAATTTGCATGAAATTCAACGCATGCAGAAGAAGGAACGATTTCAAGCATTTATCGCACATTTTTCCACTTCATTTCCGGAGGCGGAAACGGAATTGCATTACAGTAATCCGTTTGAATTATTGGTGGCTGTGGTGCTTTCGGCGCAATGCACCGACAAGCGTATCAATCAGGTCACTCCGGCACTTTTCAAACGATTCCCGGATGCTCAGGCACTAGCGGATTCGAGTGTGGATGAAATATTTTCCTACATCCGATCGGTATCTTATCCAAACAATAAAGCGAAGCATTTATTGGGCTTAGGCCAAAAAATCGTTGATCAGTTTCAAGGTTCTATTCCTGTGACCATTGACGATTTACAGACGTTGCCAGGCGTGGGTCGAAAGACGGCTAATGTGATTGCATCGGTGATTTATAACCAACCGGCCATGGCGGTGGATACGCACGTTTATCGTGTTTCGCGCAGATTAGGGTTGGTACCTCAGACGGCAAAAACGCCCTTATTGGTGGAAAAAGCATTGATTCGGCATTTGCCAAATGATATTATTCCTCGAGCGCATCATTGGCTCATTTTACATGGTCGCTATGTCTGCTTGGCACGCAAGCCACATTGTTCGGCTTGTGAGATTACGCATTTCTGCGCGTTTTACGCCAAAAACAAGGAAGCATGATCGAAGGGATTGGGGTTGCAACAGCCTTATTGGGGGTAATTTTTTCCATGCGAAGACACTGGTTGGCCTGGGTATGGAATATTGTTTCTTCCGGGGTATATCTCTATGTTTTTTATGCCAATCAGCTTTATGCGGATATGGAGTTACAAGTATTGTTTATCGTATTGGGAATATTTGGTTTGTTTTCTTGGAATAAATCGGAGCAAAACTGGCTAGCAGAACGATCAAGTACAAAAAGTATATCTATAGGCGTTATTTTATCATTGAGCTTTGGTCTCGGATTAGGGTACTTACATAATCAATATTTGAAGGATGCGTCATTTCCATTTTTGGATGGTGCGCTAGCAGGGTTTAGCATCTGGGCGACCTGGTTGGCCACACAGAAAAAAATAGCGAATTGGATCATCTGGATTGGGGTGGATTTAATGTATATTGGACTCTACCTACAGAAAGAAATGTGGGGAACTTCGTGTTTGTATGTGGTGTTTGTTGGCCTTGCTTATCAAGGCTACCGCGAATGGTCAAACACCTTAAAATCAATTGATTAAAAAATAATACCCGGAACCTATCGAATTCAATTTTATAAATTTATCTTTGCATAAGCGAACAAAACTACAATTACAAGTACTTGACTATTAGTCACTTACATGTTTAATTTATTATTTTATTATGGCGAACGAAGAAAAATTACGTTATAGCGCAGAAGAATTAAAAGAGTTTGAAGCAATCATTCAGGGGAAGTTGGCCGAGACCAACGCCGAGTTAAAGTACCTACGTGAAACCTTGCGAAAAAAGAATGATTCGGGAACGGATGATACGTCGGGAAACTCGAAGGTGATGGAAGATGGTGCGGATACGCAAGAGAAAGAAAGCATGAACCAGTTGGCCGTACGCCAGCAAAAATTTGCTACGAGTCTTGAAAATGCGTTGATGCGTATCAAAAATGGAACATACGGAATTTGCATTGATTCAGGCAAATTGATTTCAAAGGAACGTTTGCGTTTAGTACCGCATACACAGCATTCGATTGAGGCTAAGTTAAAACAACGGTAGATGGGATTTTTCGAAAACAATAGGCTGGTCGAATTAGTGACCAATTACTTGAAGACGCAGTTTGAAATTATCAAACTGGATATTCAGGAGCGGTTAGAGGCCTTATTGGAGCGAATTTTCAAGTTTATCATCATTGCTTTTGCCTTTGGCATCGCGGGAATATTTGCCTTGATGGGTATCGCGAATGCATTAAACCAATGGCTTTCAAGCGCATTTTGGGGCTATTTAATCGTAGCTGGAATAAGTTTGTTGGTGGGACTTTTATTAGTCGCAAGCTTTCGGGCTCCCCAACCAGAAAAATTACCTACTGAAGAAGTAATCGAAGATGAGTCAGATAACTGAGAAAAAAGAGGAATTAGAAGCGAAGGCTTCAGCCTACCAGAAAGAATTAGTTGAGGAAATTGCGGATATCAAGCAAGTGGCGAAAGAGCGCGGTGGCCAAATCCTAATCGCTGGCGGCGTTCTCGCTGGAGCTTACTTATTATACTCCTTGTTTTCGGATTCTTCTAAAAAATCAGAGAAAAAAGAATCCTCATTTATGGGCAATGCGTTAGCATCGTATGCGGTGGGTATTGCGCTTTCGTTAGCGAAAGATCAGTTAGTTGATTATTTGAAAAAGCTCGAATCAGAGTCCTCTAAATAACCTACCTTTGGCAATCCTCCAAGGTTTGCCAAAGGTAAGGGGATTAGTTCTCCATCAAATAAGCCTTAATAAAATCATTTATTTCTCCATCAAGAACGGCATCCGTGTTGGATGTTTGGTGATTAGTTCGGTGGTCTTTTACCCGGCGATCATCTAGTACATACGACCGGATCTGCGACCCCCATTCAATTTTCTTTTTACCTGCTTCCACCTCGGCGCGTGCAGCGTTGCGCTTGTCGATTTCGATTTGGTATAATTTAGATTTCAAGAGGCGTAGCGCCACTTCCTTATTCATCAACTGCGAACGCTCTTGTTGGCACGCAATAATGATCCCTGAAGGCTTGTGCGTCAAGCGCACCGCGGTCTCTACCTTATTGACATTCTGTCCCCCTGCCCCACCAGAACGAAAGGTATCCCAGTCGATGTCGGCCGGATTGATCTCAATCTCAATCGTGTCATCTGCCAACGGGCAAATGTAAACAGATGCGAAGGAGGTATGTCGGCGCGCATTTGAATCAAATGGTGAGATACGTACCAAACGATGGACACCATTCTCCGACTTCAAATTTCCATAGGCGAATTCACCATCGACTTCAATGGTCACTGATTTGATACCGGCTACATCGCCCGCATTTTCATCCACTAAACGAACTTTGAAGCCATTTTTCTCTGCCCACATGTGGTACATCCGCAGGAGCATGGCGGCCCAATCTTGGGATTCGGTTCCACCAGCACCGGCATTGATTTCAAGGACGGCGCTCATATTGTCACCTTCCTCCGACATCATCTTACGGAATTCGAGGGATTCTAATAGGGATTCGAGTTTGGC
Source organism: Bacteroidota bacterium (assembly GCA_041175285.1). Lineage (GTDB taxonomy): Bacteria > Bacteroidota > Bacteroidia > Cytophagales > Spirosomataceae > Aquirufa. The sequence goes on from JBEDFG010000053.1 coordinate 7,566, forward strand.
ACCTTCAGCATCCACTTCGGATTCTGTGGCCTCACCCATTTCTAAAAATTCCCAGATGGTTTCTAGGTCGTCTTGCGCTCGGGATAATTGATCAAATCCATCGGTCCAAAACTTAAGTCCACGCATCTCCCGCATGGTTGCTTCGGCTTTGTCGGGATTATTCCAAAATTCGGGATCTAACGTAACGGTCTCCAGTTCGGAGATTAAATATTTCTTGTGATCGTAGTCAAAGATACCTCCTTAAAGCCTCTATTCTGGCTTTCAGGTCATTGAACCTGTCTCTAGTCATGTGTTTTTCTTCTTTATAAAGTGCAAATATACCCGATTTTGTGCTAAATTGCGGCCTCATTCATTTAAATCAAGCAATAAAATGGCGCAACAATACGATTTGATCGTGGTAGGCTCAGGCCCGGCCCTGGAGGGTATGTAGCAGCTATCCGAGCTTCTCAATTAGGTTTGAAATGTGCAGTGGTAGAAAAGGAATCCTTGGGTGGTATCTGCCTAAACTGGGGATGTATCCCAACCAAAGCATTATTGAAATCTGCGAGTGTTTTTGAATACATTAAGCATGCATCGGATTACGGAATTACCGTGAAAGGTGCTGAGGCTGACTTCTCGGCTGTGATTGCGCGTTCCAGAGGAGTTGCTGATAGCATGAGCAAAGGAGTTCAGTTTTTGATGAAGAAAAACAAGATCGATGTGATCATGGGATTCGGAAAAATCCAACCGGGTAAAAAGGTAGAGGTAACGGATGCGGA
>JBEDFG010000054.1:0-7820 GCA_041175285.1 Bacteroidota bacterium
CGTAATAACATATTAGTCTTCGATTAATTTGACAACATCTTTTTTAGTCACTTTTCCCATCGCATTTCTAGGTAATTCGTTTACAGCTAAGTATTTACGAGGTGTTTTGTAGGCAGGCATTTGCTCCCGCATCCACAAATTCAATGCTTTTTCATCGACTACCCCTTGCGTTACAATGGCCGCGGCAACTAATTCACCCCATTCATCATTAGGTAATCCTACCACAGAGCAATCTTTAATGCCAGGATATTGACGTAAAACTTCTTCAATCTCTAACGCAGAAATTTTATATCCACCTGATTTAATGATATCTACGGAATTACGACCTAGAATTCGGTAGCCACCTAATTCATCAAGGGCGGCTATATCGCCAGTTTTAAACCAACCATCCTCCGTAAATGATTCTGCTGTTGATGCTGGTTTTTGCCAATATTCTTTAAATACATTCGCTCCTTTAACTTGAATTTCTCCTTCCTCCGATAAACGGACTGAAACACCAGGAAGCGGATAACCCACATGTCCCGCAACCCGAGGTCCATCGTATGGATTGCTCAATGCCATACCAATTTCGGTCATGCCATATCGTTCCAAGAGTAAGTGTGTAGAAATTGATTGCCAACGTTCCATCACTGAAACGGGTAGCGCTGCAGATCCTGAAATCATTAATCTTAATTTGGCCAATGCATCAGTCAATTGTAATTGAACCGTTTCTGATTGCGATTCCCAATAATTGATGAGCTTAAAATAGATCGTTGGCACCGCCATAAATACATTAATTCGCTCCTCCGTAATGAGATCAAAAATCGCTTTTTCGCTGAAATTTGGCATAAATTCACACGTAGCCCCTGCCCATAAAGAACAGGAAACTACATTGACCACTCCGTGTACATGGTGTAATGGAAGTACACAAACCGTTGAGTCTGCTGAAGTCCATTTCCATGCTTCAATCAAAGCACTTATTTGCGCATTTAGATTCGCATGGGTGCTGACAACACCTTTGGGTAAATTCGTTGTCCCACTCGTATACAAAATCATCGCGCCACGCGAATCGTCGATTGCAGGTAAATTTTGAGCTTTATCACCTTCATTTTTGCCAAGAACAATGAAGCGACATCCTAATTCAGATGCCAAATCTTTCATGAGATCCTCAAATTCTGGTGAAACTACGAGGATACTTGCTCCCGAATTTTCGATGGTATATCTCAGCGATGGTATCGGATAACTCAAACAAAGCGGAACTACCATCCCTCCTGCCTGCCAAATCCCCCATTGCACTCGAACATAATCAAATCCCGGTTGCACCATAAAGGCTACTCGCGCTTCGGAAAGATCTTCATTTCCAGCCAAGAGTGTATAGGCAAATTCGTTCGATGCCTGATGTAATGCTGCGTAGGTGAATGTATGACCGTCAGATATGATGGCTATTTTTTCCGCATAAGGACGGGAATTGGTAAATATGTTAATCATTAAATTAGACTTTGGACGCTTGCCATTATTTTATTTTTTTATACTCTCACCTCTTACCTCTTACTTCTCACCTCTCTCCTCTCACCTCTCGATAGTCTATTTCTTGCCAAATTTCCACCCTCGGAATCCAAACCTCCTGTACAAATCGATTGTGAATGGGGTGATTTGAATATAAATCATAAGCTGCTTGGTCCTCAAAATCCATGCCTAACCCATGGGTGTATGGATTCGTTGCATTGAATTCGCTTAAGACTTTAAGATTCATCACACCAGGAATTTGATCAAGTTTTCTAGCTTCAGCGATAAAATACGCTTGTTCTGCTTCAGATGTTTCTGATTTGAATTTTAAAAATACACTGTGGTGTAACATAGTTTCAATATTGTAGAGACGCGATACTTCGCGTCTAGGTTTAAATGAAGACGCGAAGTATCGCGTCTCTACAGTCTAATCTCTATTTACTAGCGTCTAACATATTTGCCATGAAGCGCCACGCACCTGGAACTCCTGCTGGCAACTCTCGGAAGAAAACAATTCCTGTATAAATAAATTGTCCTTTTCCATATTTAGTCGCTGCAATCGCACCGTTTTGTTGGCCTTCATCCGGATCCGAAAACCCGATCGGGAATTCATAGTGTGTATCCGTTGACTCTGCGTGATAAATACTTCGTTCCTGAATCCAGTTCTCAAAGTCGGCATCCGTTATCTTGTTCGGCGTTTGAAATAAGGGGTGCTCTGGCTTCAAAAATACAGGTTTTGCATCTTCACGCGTGATTCGGTTGCGGTTAACTGTTAATGGATAAGGAGCCATTGAACTTTTCATGGGTCCTAAGAAACTGGCTGTGTTATATTGAACTACATATTTTCCGCCATTTTCAACGTATTTCATCAATTCCGGATAGGCATTTTCTAGAAAATCCAACGTATTATACGCCCTAACACCAGTCAATATAGCATCGTAGCGCTGTAAATTCGCTAATTTCAAATCTGCCTCGCCCAAGAAATCTACCTGATAACCCATTTGTTCTAAGGCTTCTGGAACTTTGTCACCGGCACCTTTAATGTAACCAATGCGCTGTCCCGTTTTCTTAAAGTCAATGTGTAAGACACTTAACTGAACGGGAGAAAAGTAACGCTGAATTGGAATATGTGGGTATTGAATCGTCTCCATTTGTAAGGAATCAATCCAATTTCCTGTCGATGTTTGATAAGCTAATTGCAATCCCAGGTTAAATTTACCCGCTTTGGCAAAATCACTTTCTTTAAACGAGATTGATACATCGCGCTTCTCCCCTTTTTTCAAGCCTTTTTCTAAGGCCAAAGTGCCCAAGATTTTACCTTCTTTGGTCTGAATGGACACATTACCTTTGCCAATTCGTCCCATAGCTTGAATACAAATCTGTGCCGATTTCGTCTCATTTGAGCCAATAGGTAGCAATAGTACCTGGTGATTAATGGTGAAAATACTGCGCGGCGTCACGGTGAGCGGTTGGCTTAATTCTCCTTTCACCGGATCCACCACCAATTCTTGAACGGGACGTGTGACTGAAATCCGTTGACCCGCCAATAAAAAGCTCACCTGCATCTCATAGGAAGGATCAGCATCTGCTTGCCCAATTTTGGAAATGTCTTTGACTTTATAATGGCCAACAGCCTTCGTCTCAGCTATCCAATATGGTTGTGTAATCGCTTGATTTACAGGTATTTTGGTTGACCATTGTAATTTTTGATAGGCTTTGGCATTACCTGCGAATGTCGTATCACGTCCAGCAAGTTTCAATTGAATCCCAGAAATAGACGTATTACTGCGCAGGATAAATTCTGCTTTCACAGCTAAGCTGTCCCCACGAGCAATTGTTCCTTGATTAGTCGTTGCCGCAAAATGGATACCAGCTGCTTGAATGATCCATGCGTCGATTTGCTTGATTTTTTTGGCTTGCCAAAAAGCATCTTTCGAATTCAATATCGATTTACGTAAATCTACCAGCGATGGAATGCTTGCACTTGGGTTTTCGGCATTATACTGAGCTATGATTTGATCGATTTGATTTTCAAGGTTAGGACCGATTTCCTTCCAGTGGTTTTCAACGCCATCCCATAAATTTGTTTGTGGGGCATCGCCTGCAAGCGTTGCAAAATATTCAGTTTGTTTACCATGATCTACCGCAAAGCCAAATCCCTGTGATTTATGTTGGCTTCTACTAAATGCCGCCATTTCCCCTGTACTTTGACCGATACTGGGCAGGTAATCACCAATTTCCACCTTAAATTGATCGGGTGCTATCGTTGAATTAGCTGACCCTGGGAAACGAAACGTGTTCCATAAAAGTCGCTTAGCTTGCCAAGGTTTGATTCCATTGACCAATTGCTCAGGAAAACGGTTCGGGTCCGCAGCTGCTTTATAGGCTTCAATTGCTAAGACTGCTGAAGCGGAATGGTGCCCATGTCCGGCACGAGAATCAGGCGGGAAACGTGTAAAAATGATGTCTGGACGCATTTTACGTATGACCAGCACCAGATTCGATAGAATTAATTCTTTATTCCAAAACGATAATGCCTCTGTTGTTGATTTTGAAAAACCAAAATCAAAGGCTTGTGAGAAAAACTGATTGGCTCCATCAATTTTACGTGCCGCCAAAAGTTCCTGCGTACGAATTAATCCCAGCGGAATTCCTTGATCATCACCGATCAAATTTTGTCCACCATCACCACGTGTACATGCGAAATAATTCGTTTCCCAATGTTGCTGTTGCGCAAACCAAGTAAGTACATGCGTGCTTTCATCATCGGGATGAGCGGCTACGTGAAGCACTGTACCCGTGTTTTTGATGCGTTTTAGGTCGTCCAGTAGGTTCTTTTGTGCCCAAGTGGCTGTACTGAACAAACAAGCAATTAGTAGATATTTTATCATGAGATTAAGTTTGAACGTGACCATGGTTCACGGTATTCACGAGCTAATAATGCTGTGGCTTCCGGATCATTTTTGATCGTTTTAGTGATTGGATCGTAGACAAGTGGTCGGCCTACACGCATCGAAATATTCGCAATGATACATGAAGCTGTCGAAATATGCCCCTCTTGAATATCTGCGATCGGTTTGGTGCCTTTGTCTATGGCTGCTAAGAAGTCCAACATGTGCAATCTAGTTGCTGGAGCTGCGTTCAATTCAATGCGATCTTCAGTTAAATCTTCCGGGTATTTCTCTTTTTCAAAAACACATTCGCCATGTAATTTTTGGCCTTTGGGATCTGTAGGCGTGAAATCGTATTTCATCGTACTCATTCGAAGCGTTCCTTTTTCGCCATAGATTGTTAAACCCCACGGGTATTCTGGATCCGGTGGCGTCCCCCAAGTGCGATGTTGCCAAACACAATTCAATCCATCATACTCAAATACCGCCGATTGTGTATCGGTGATATTCGATTTACCTTCTTTTTGAACATAAATACCCCCTTCGGAACTGATGCGTTTAGGCCAACCGAGGTCTAGCATCCAACGAGCCGTATCAAACATGTGAATACACATATCGCCCATGATGCCATTCCCATATTCATTGAACGTTCGCCACCAGCGTGTATGTGGTAATCCATCGTAAGGGCGCATAGGAGCCGGACCTGTCCACATTTCGTAATCAAAAAAGTCAGGAACAGCCTGAATTGGTGGATTTCCATTATTACGCATGTGGTAGTAGCAATACATTTCGACATGGGCGATTTTACCCAACATTCCTGTATCGATGATGTCTTTTTTGGCTTGAATCAAATGGGGTGTCGACTTGCGTTGCGTACCTACTTGAACTGTTTTGCCATATTTACGTGCAGCAGCGACCATCGCTTCTCCTTCCAATACATCGACTGAAATCGGTTTTTGAACATAGACGTTCGCGCCAGCCTTAACCGCGTCCACCATTTGCAATGGATGCCAATGATCCGGGCTACCAATTAATACGATATCCAGCTGATTTTCGGCTAAAAGCTTTTGGTAATTTCCGTAAAGACGAGGTGTTTTACGCGATTTTTGGCGAGCAGCAACCAGTTGGCCTGCTTGCGTCAACATATTTCTATCGGGATCACAAAGTGCGACAACTTCTACAGGAACGACTTGCATGAGTCTAAAAAGGTCGCTTTTCCCATACCATCCCGCGCCAATTAATCCCACACGGAGTGGTTTGGCAGGATTAACTAGATCTAAACCATACGCTCCAAAAGTGCTGAGCGCTAAACTTGCCGAGGCTCCCTTTAGGAAATGTCGGCGGTTAATGTTGAATGAGTTCATAGGTTGTCAGTAATCAGTTGTTAGTAATCAGTTGTCAGTATTCAGTTGTCAGTAATCAGTAGTCAGTAATCAGTATTCAGTAATCAGTTTGCTGTCTAACGTCTAGCGTCTAATAATATCGATATTACGCCTTCTTCCGGAACATCTACAGTCGCATGTTTACCGTTTAAATTGAGATTCGTATTTATTTCTTTATTCGTTTCATTTTGTAAAATCACGGCAATTTTACCGTCAGGTCGTTTGGCGGCTGTGCCGTTTAGTCCAGATGGTAATCCCTGTAAATCGATTCGAATGGAGCCTGTTGGAATAAACTTGGAGGCTTGACCGATGATGTAATAAGCTTGGTTTCGTGTAATTATTCCTTGCTTCGAAATGGTTAATGCTCCCTTGCACTCCGTACAGCCACCCGGTGTGACAGGTTCAAAGTTTTCATCATTCGCCAAATTCCATTCCAAAGCTGTTTTTGAGTGATTATTCATTGCCCCAATGATGACATTTTTGATATGCCACATATAATCTCCAGCAAAGTCTCCTTTGGATCCAGTCCATTGTTCCGTGAAATACAAAGCTTTATCGGGATGTGCTTTTTTGACAGTACTTAAAGCTGAAATATCTCCATTATATAGGTGAAAAGCTGATCCATCCACGTATTTACGTGTTTCGGGGTCATTTAAAATCTCAATGGGATATTCAGGTTTATCACAATTATGATCGTAAATAATGATTTTAGTTTTCAGTTTGGCATGAACGAATGCTGGCCCTAAATGATTCTTGATCCAATTGTTTTGTTGGCCCGCTGTCATCAACAAGCTTGGATTATTTCCGGGATGTAAAGGTTCATTTTGAGGCGTTAATGCCCAAATGGGCAAACCTTCCTGCTGCATCGCCTGGATATACTTAACTAAATATTGGGCATAAACGGCTTCAAAAGCGGGTGCTAATGAACCACCTTTGGTTGCCAGATTGTCCTTCATCCATGCGGGTGGTGACCAAGGTGTCGCCATTAATTTAATGCCTGGTTGAATCGCTTTTATTTGTTTTAGGAGCGGTATGAGTGATTTTTTTGCTTTGTTTAAGCTGAATTTTTGTAGCGATATGTCACCAGAGACATCATCGTAACTATAAGCTTCTCCATCTAAGTCAGTTGCTCCTACTCCTATTCGTAATACTGAAATGCCCATTTGGCCCGGTTTCGTACCGAATAATTCTTTCAATAATTCTGTACGCTTAGCGGGTGATAAAGCTTGAATGACATCTGCAGATCCGCCAGTTAAGGTATATCCAAATCCATCAATCGTCTGAAATGTATTTTGGAGTTGAATGGTAACTCCTGAAACTTGGCCTAATTGAAATGAAAGACTCGGACCTGCTTGCCACATCGATGCGCGCTTAGGAATAGAAACCCAGATTTGCGCGAGTAATCCATGACATAATCCCAGCAGCAACATGCTGCAGGTCAAAATCCGTTTCATAGTATAGGTTTATTTAGGTTTAAATATATTGATTTTTTTTTAAACTTGGTGTCCTGGCTAGTCGAGCTTTTCACTTAGGCCAAAAAAAATACCGCGATCTCCGCGGTATTTTTAATTGATATTTAGGCTTATTTTTTACGTTTATGCGCAGCCGCTTTATGACCAGAAACGGCTCTGTGCTCCTCTAATCCTACAATAATGACCGATCCTCCTTCTCGCTCGTAATCATGTTTAAATTGTTCTAAGTTTTCCATTACAGAGTGATCAACTAGTTGAGTTCTCGATAAGTCAATTGTCACGGGGAATGCTGGTGGAATGGCCTCTAATTTCCGTTTGATACCTAAGAAATTGGTAAATACCGCTGCTTCCGATATTTCAACTAAATAGGCATCATCTGTAAATGAAACCTCGGTAGGTGCTTTAAATATGGAACCAATGGGTTTACCATTGAATAAATTCACCAGAATTTCAGTTAGAATTCCAGCGCCAATACCCACTAATAAGTCGACGCCTAAGGTAAATAGGATTGTTACGATGAATATCAATAATTGCTCTTTCCCAATTCGTAAGGTGTGAATAAATTCTTTGGGATGCGTTAATTTGATTCC
>JBEDFG010000055.1:0-9419 GCA_041175285.1 Bacteroidota bacterium
GCCAAAACTTTAGATTTAAAAATCAAATTGTATGAAACAGAAAGAAATTTCGTTGAATTCCCTGCTAATTGATACAGACCATTTCTTGTTGACAGATGAAGAAATTGGAGACAATCACGTAGCCACCTCTATCGAAACACCGATGAGGGAGGATGCATTTGTTCTTTCTGATGCAGAAAAAATTGAAAAAATCGCATCTCATTTTCGTGAGATTATGTTGACTTTGGGCCTAGACCTGACAGATGATTCATTACGTGGCACACCGAATCGTGTAGCCAAAATGTACATTGAAGAAATATTTAGTGGTTTAAATCCAGCAAATGAACCGCAAGTAGCCTTATTTGAAAACAAGTTCGGTTATAACGAAATGCTTATTGAAAAGAATATCAGTTTCTATTCTAATTGTGAGCATCATTTTGTACCAATCATGGGTAAAACGCACATCGCTTATATCTCATCGGGTCAGGTCATTGGTTTATCTAAATTGAATCGAATCGTTCAATATTTTGCTAAACGTCCACAAGTACAAGAGCGTTTAACCATGCAAATAGCCAAATACCTTCAAAAGGTATTAAAAACGGAGCACGTAGCTGTGTTTATTGATGCAAAGCACTTATGTGTTTCATCTCGTGGTGTAAAAGATGATGCAACATCAACGATTACATCATTTTACGGTGGTAAATTCCAAGAAGAAAATACCAAACGCGAATTTTTAGATTCACTTCATAGCTAATCATTTTGGGAACTTATATCATCGTTGGCGCTAGTCACGGAATCGGTGCATCTACTGCACAAAAATTAATTCATGCAGGTCACCGCGTAATCAACCTGGCTCGTACAGCCGCAGAAGGTTGTGAAAACCACATTTGGGATGCAACTACTGATGATGCATTACCTGCAATCGAGGGACCAATAGAAGGAATTGCCTACAATCCAGGCAGTATTGTTTTAAAACCTTTCCATAGATTAACGCAAGCTGATTTTCAGAATGATTTTCAAATCAACGTACTCAGCGCTGTTAAGGTTATTCAAGCCTATTTGCCGAATTTGAAACAAAATGGATCAGGCTCCATTGTTTTATTTAGTACCGTTGCCGTGCAAACTGGTATGGGATTTCATGCATCTATTGCGAGTTCTAAAGGTGCCATTGAAGGTCTTACTCGTTCATTAGCAGCGGAATTAGCTAGCTTAAATATCCGCGTCAATGCGATTGCACCATCTTTAACAAACACGCCACTTGCATCAGCTTTGCTAAATTCTCCTGAGAAAATAGAAGCTGGAGGAAAAAGACATCCGTTAGGGCGAGTAGGTGAATCCAAAGACATTGCCAATTTGACTTATTTTTTATTAGATCCTGAAAATTCTTGGATCACAGGTCAAATTATGGGCGTTGATGGTGGAATTGGGAAGTTAAAACCTGCTTAGAGAGCATTGAAATGCTTTTGATTTAAAGCCATATTCATCGCATTCCACTTGATTTTTTTGGTAAATGGAGCCTTACGTATCGGGCAATCTGATATTTCGCAATGTGAACAGCAGTCATCCAAACAAGGATCGACGTGCACAAAAATCTCAATTTCAGTGGGTAATACTTCGCCGATTTTGACTTCAAAATCATGTATTTCATCATGTACACGATTTAAATCCCAATAACGCGGTAAAGTCAAATGGCAATCTATATGTAAATCACCGCCATATTGCTGAATCCGCAGATTATGTAAATCGATCCAGGCTGATCGCTGATGCTGTGTAATCCAATCGATCACTTTATTAAAAACGGCAGGATTCGTTTCATCCATCAATGCGGCTACTGATTCTCGAATCAACCGAATTCCTTGCCAGCACATCAAGCAAGCAAATAGGAGCGAAGCTAAGGCATCGACCCAAAGCCATTCGGTGAAATAAGTTATCGACAATGCTAAAACGACAAATAGCCCGTTATACGCGTCTAATTTCAAATGTTTACCATCTGCAATTAAGGCGGGCGAGTGCGTATTTTTTCCAGCTTGAACCAAATAAAAACCCATCAAACCATTTAATAGCGCCGATCCTAGCGAAACATAAATGCTAAAATCCAAACGATTTAAATTTGGGGTTTCAATTAGGTGTTGGGATGCATGCAAGAATATATAAGCCGCAGCTAATAAAATTAAAACTCCCTCTAAACCAGAGGCAAAAAATTCTATTTTACCGTGACCATAAGGATGATTTAAATCGCGAGGCAAAGACGCTAAATAGATTGAATAATAAGCAAATGCAGCAGCTACGACATTGATTATGGATTCTAGCGCATCCGTTAAAACAGCTGTGGAACCGCTGAGGTAATAGGCGTAAAACTTTGCCGACATAATCAGCAAGCTCATCACAAATGAAAAAATAATTAAGCGTTGTTTCATGCCAAAGAATTGTCAACAAAGATAGTATTTTTGTTGGATGGAACAGGAATCAAACCCGTGGAAAACAATCCGAGAAGAAATCAGATATGAAAATGACTGGATTCGAATCGAACATCACGATGTTATCAAACCGAATGGAGAACCTGGAATATATGGAAAAGTCCATTTCAAAAATACAGCCATTGCCGTTCTACCCATTGACAAAGACGGAAATACCTATTTGGTTGGACAATATCGCTACACCATTAATTCCTATTCATGGGAATTGCCCGAGGGTGGTTGCCTCAACGAATCACCACTAGACGCAGCAAAGCGTGAATTAAAAGAAGAAACAGGCCTAATTGCAGAAAAATGGACGTTTTTGGGGGAGCAGTACCTATCAAATTCGGTTACAGATGAAAAATCAATGATGTTTTTGGCTGAAAACCTGACGCTTCAAGCGTCTGAACCCGAATCCACGGAAGTACTACAAATCAAAAAAATCCCCGTAAAAGAGGCCATTCAAATGGCATTAAACGGGGAGATAAAAGATGTATTATCAGCTGCAACCTTAATGAATTACGCACTAAAGTTCCCAGGTTTGCATCGCCTTTAACTCATCATAATCTGTTAAGTCATATTTGATGGGTACAATACTGACATAATTTGCCGACAAAGCATCTAGATCGGTATTGCATCCTTTATCGAAGTGTTCGATATCTCCATCCATCCAATAGTAGGATTGACCATATGGATCTTTTCGCTCCGCAAATCTTTCACGATATACAGCATCTGCCTGCTTGACAACTTTAATTCCTTTGGGTGCTTCTGCCGACTTCTCTGGAAAATTAACATTAAGCGTCAATCCCTTCGGAAGACCATGCGTCAAGACTTGTTGGCTTATTTTTATAATAAAATCATGACAATGACTAAAATCTGCATCGGATCTGAAATCACATAACGAAAAACCAATGGCAGGAATACCTTCCATGGCTGCTTCGATGGCGGCCGACATCGTTCCAGAATATAAAACTGAAATCGATGCATTGGACCCATGATTAATCCCAGAAACAACTAAATCAATAGTTCGATCTTTCAGGATTAAGTGTTTACCTATTTTAACACAGTCAGCTGGAGTACCAGAACATTTGTACGATTTAACATGGGGGCCAAAATCAAACGTTTCAGTCACTCGTAGCGGAGTGCCCATGGTGATCGCGTGTCCCATGCCCGATTGATGCGTATCGGGTGCTATAACAACCACTTCGCCCATTTCTGACATTATTTCAGTCAGTACTCGAATTCCTTTAGCACTAATGGAATCGTCATTTGCAATTAAAATAAGTGGCTTCATAGATTGTTTATTTAAAAGCAATTTACAAATTTGCCCGCATAAAATACACGCATGCACTTTAGAAAAGCAGTTATAACTGATATTCCAACGATCCAACAGATCGCCGAAGAGACTTGGCGGCCAACCTATGGGCACATTCTGACCGAAGAACAAACTTTATATATGCTGGATATGATGTATGCAGAGGAAGTACTTCGTAAACAAATTGAAGGAAACGTAGATTTTTTTATGGTCGAAGAGTCAGAGGTTGCCGTAGGTTATTTTGCCATTGAACAAATGGAAGAAAAACACGCCAAACTTCATAAAATATATTTAAGCTCAAAAAAGAAATCAGCTGGAATAGGCTCTGCCATTATTCAATTTTTGAAAAAATGGGGATTGGAGCGCGGAATTCAGACAATAGAATTGAACGTCAATAAATACAATAGCGCGGTCACATTTTACGAAAAAATGGGATTCGAGCGCCTAAGAGAAATGGTTCTGGATATAGGACAAGGCTACGTAATGGATGATTATGTTATGCAATTACGTCTATTGCCAATTCAATAAGTTTTTGGATTTGACCTTCTGGATCCTTCGAAAATTGATTCGTCTTACGATTTGCTAAAATAGCATTTAATGAAATCATTTCATGACCCATTGTCGCCGCAAAAGAATAATAAGCTGCTGTTTCCATTTCAATGTTCGTAATAAGATGCCCATCAAAAGCATGCTTAGAAACATCCATTAGAAAATCAGGAAATAACGATTTCATACGCACGCTACGTCCTTGTGGCGCATAAAATCCAGGGGCTGTTAGGGTATATCCACGCAAGGGAATCGAATGGAAATCCGCCAGTAAAGTGTCACTTGCTCGTGCCCCATACACAGGTAATGGATATTGAATTAATTGACTCCATTCATTTAATAAGGGTTGGGAAAGCATCATTTCCGATTCAAACCCATAAAATTGAGCTAAATTATCAAAACCAATTGCTGCTTCTGAAACCAAAAATGTATCCACAGGAATCGATTCTTGGATACTACCAGAAGTACCAATTCGAATTAAATTCAGGGATTTTTTATCAGATTTAACCAAACGTGTTTCGAAATCAATATTGACTAAAGCGTCTAATTCATTTAATACAATCTCCACATTGTCGGCACCAATTCCACTTGATATTACACCTATGCGTCGACCATTTAATTCCCCAAAATGACTCACAAATTCACGTTTATGTATGTGCGTATCAATTCGATCGAAGTATTGTGAAACTTTAGGCACACGCTCCGGATCTCCCACCAATATCAGTTGGTCTGGAACTTGATCTGGACGAATCGCTAAATGATAGGAACTACCATCTGGATTAATAATTAAGTCGGTGGGTGAGAAATAGGTCATCCGCGAAATTATTGATAATTTTCGAAATCTATTTCATTTATATGGTTTGCAGCAAAGCAGAAATTCATTCCGTTATTATCCAACAATTGCATGAGAGCTTGGAACAAGGGAAAATGGATTATCAACTAGCTAAAGAATCCCGTGATTCAGACACCAAAAGCAGTGCGGGTGACAAATTTGAAACAGGAAGAGAGATGATGCAACGAGAAATGGATAAAATTAGTGCGAGTTTAGACATGCAAAAAAACCAGTTGGCTCAAATGCAACGCATTGACCTACACGAAAATCCAAATCGAGTAGGTATTGGTAGTTTCATCGAAACAGATGCAGAAAACTATTATTTATCAGTGGGCCTCGGAAAGCTAACCTGTATGGGTTCTCCATTTTACGCCATTTCGGCGGATTCTCCCATAGGTGAATTGTTGATGGGAAAGCAAAAAGGGGATACCATTGAATTACGTGGAAGAAAAATAACTTTAAAATCGATATCATGAAATACGCACATTACTTCTATTTAGTCCTTTCTATCTTAGGTGGTGGAATTACCGCTTATTATGTTTTTGAAGGCATGCAAGCAAATCAAGGTCAATTTGATGTCATTGCATTTATACAAAGTACCTGGGTAGATAATTCGTATGCCAAAAGTTTGACTTGTGATTTTTGGACTGGAGCCATCGCAGGTACCTTTTTTATGTTGGTCGAAGGGATCCGCATCAAAATCAAATACCTTTACCTTTATTTAATTGCCACCGTATTGATTGGTTTTGCCTTTGCATTTCCATTATTCTTATTTGTTAGACACCGAAAATTGGCCTAAACCCATGGAAGATTACATTAACTCATTTCCAGAAGCAACACAAAAAATATTGCGAGAAGTACGCGATGCCATTCGCAGCGTAGTACCCGAAGAAACAGAGGAAACCATGTCGTATGGTATGCCTACTTTCAAGTATTTAGGTAATTTGGTGCACTTCGCAGCTTGGAACAATCACATTGGATTTTATCCCACACCGCGTGCGCTAACAGAATTTAGTGAACGTTTAAATGCCTACGAAGGGGCAAAAGGTTCCGTAAAATTCCCCTATCACTTACCGATGCCTTTAGAATTAATTAAGGATATCACTCGTTTTCGTGTGGCAGAAAACACAGCCAAAAAGAAGAAATGAGGTACATTATTATAATACTTGGGTTACTTTGCTTTGAACTGCAAGCTCAAAGTAATCTGGATAAAATCAGGTCGTTTATCCCTACGGCTGATGCACTTTTTCTTGAACAGGTTACTAAATCTCACATCCCTGGTTTAGTTTACGGAATCATGTATCAAGGTCAATTGATTCATACGAAAGCGATTGGACAGGCCCAACTGGAAACTAAAATTTCTGCAGCAAATGACATTGATTTCCGAATTGCTTCTATGTCAAAAAGCTTTGCAAGTATGGCTATTTTGCAATTACGTGATGCTGGCAAATTGAAATTAGATGACCCCGTTAATCTGTATATCCCTGAACTAAAGCAAACGAAGAATTTAACCAAAGATGCCCCAGAAATCACAATAAGGCATTTATTAACGCATGGAGCTGGATTCCCAGAAGATAATCCATGGGGAGATCGTCAGCTAGGTATCACGGATCAAGCGTTTAAGCAAATGCTTTCCAAAGGCATTACCTTCTCTGCAAATCCTGGCCAATACTATGAATACAGTAACATGGGTTTTGCTATGCTGGGTTTAATTATCAAGAATGTCAGCGGTATGTCCTATCAAAAATTCATTACCGAGCGGATTTTTAAACCCTTGGGTATGCATGATACCTATTGGGAATATGCAGAAATACCTGCTCAAAAACTGGCGCATGGATATCGTTGGTTAAACAATGCCTGGGTCAAACAACCTATGGAACATGATGGTGCATATGGAGCCATGGGAGGATTAATTACTACCCTGAATGACTTTTCAAAATATGTCAAATTACATACGAATGCTTGGCCAGAAAGAGATGAACCCGAATCAGGGCCTTTAAAAAGAAGTTCAATCCGTGAAATGCAATTTCCATGGAACATGAACGAATTTATCCCAGCTTACACGTATCCGAATGGTCGTAAAGCACCCGCATATTTGGCTTATGGATATGGATTAAGCTTCTTGAAAGATGATTTAGGGAGAAGATCCATCGGACATTCGGGGGGATTACCGGGATTTGGAAGCAACTGGCGCATGTACCCAGATTACGAGTTGGCAATCATCTCATTTGCTAATGTCACCTATGCTCCCGCCAGTTACATTAATCTTAAGGTAATGGATTCATTGCTTGCGACGACCCAACTAAAACCACGACCATTATTGGCATCTGCCATTTTAAAACAAAGACAAGCCGAATTAATGCGATTATTACCGGAGTGGAACCATGCTGAAAGTTCGGGCATTTTTGCAGAAAATTTCTTCTTAGATTACTTTCCAAATATGCTACGTGCCGAGTCAACGACCTTATTTAATAAGATTGGCAGAATCATAAAAGTAAACGAAATCGTTCCTGAGAATAACCTAAGAGGAACATTTGTCATAGAAGGAGAGAAGGGAGCTTTGGAAGTCTACTTTACGTTAAGTCCCGAAAACCCACCGTTAATTCAAGAATATCATATTCAAGGCTCACGATTGAGCCTTTTTCTTTTTTTCAATTTTTTCATTTCGTCCAAAGGACTTAAAACCTAATTCCGGCGAATAACCAATCGAATTTTTGGAATAATATCCTTTCTCATTGTAAGGACGTTTACGCGGATGATCTTTACAAGCTTGAGAACAAGCACCTTCCATTTCTTTTAAACAAGAAGGACAAATAGCTAAATGCTCATTGCATTCTGGATTTGCGCAATTGACCATATGATCAGAATGATTCTGACAAACATAACAAGTAGAAATAACTTCCGGATTAACGGTGTTCACCGCGGTCGCTACCCGATTATCAAAAACATAACATGAACCATCAAAATCTTCTCCTCCTTCTTCTAAACCATATTTAATAATGCCTCCATGTAATTGGTATACATTTTTAAAGCCTTTTTCCAACAAATACGCTGAGGCCTTTTCGCACTTAATTCCTCCCGTACAATAAGTAATTACCTTTTTCCCTTTCAAGTGTTCAATCTCTTGCACATGCTGAGGCAAATCACGTAAATTCTCCATATCAAAGGTGTATGCACCTTTAAAACGTCCTAATTCATGTTCATAATTGGAACGCATATCAACCAAAACCACATCCGGATCGTTTTTCAACATCTCCTTGAATTCTTTTGGTTTCAAATGTTTACCTGTTTTAACTCGAGGATTGACTGGTAAGTCCGAATGAACGATCTCGGCTTTAACACGCACATGTAGTTTATTAAAAGTATGCGATTCATGCGATTCGATCTTAAAATCAAAATCACTACCAGCAAAAATTGGATCATTTTCTAACCAACGCATGTAGGCATCACAATCGGCTTTTAGACCCGAAATAGTACCATTTAAACCCTCAGAGGCTACAATGACACGGCCAAGCAAATGATTTTCAATACAAAAAAGGTGGTGTTTGATGCGATACTCTTCCGGATTGGGAATAGGAGTATAGTTATAGTAAAGTAACACACTGTAAGGCTTCATCTTCAACATGATTTACAGATTAAACAATAATTGAGTGACGATGGGGAGATTCGAACTCCCATACCTAAAGCGGCACTACCACCTCAAAGTAGCGTGTCTACCAATTTCACCACATCGCCAAAAACGGTTAGCAAAATTACCAAATATTTACTTACTTGCCAACAATTCAAAAATTCAAATAATTCAATTAATGGCTTTAGAACTAAGCGGAAAACTAATCAAGAAATTACCTGAAGTTACAGGAACAGGTAAAAATGGTTCCAACTGGATCAAACAAGAGTTTGTCCTTGAAACACAAGATCAATATCCTAAAAAAGTATGTATGTCAGTCTGGGGCGATAAAACCCAAGATCTAGCACCCGTACAAGAAGGAGAAATCGTTAAGGTTCAATTCAACGTTGAATCGCGTGAATACAATGAACGCTGGTACACTGAAATCCGTGCCTATCGTTTAGATCGTACAGGTTCTAGCCCAAGCGTTCCACCAAATGTAGAAGCTAGTCCAGCTGGCGGATATCAATTCCCTCCACTTGCAGCTGAAAGTGGTGACGATTTGCCGTTTTAATCATATTAAGTTTTTTATTGAGGAAAATGCCTAAGGTTTCAACCTTGGGCATTTCTATTTTTTATTGCCAGACAACGGTTTGCGCCTAACATGCATCTACCCGGTCAATT
>JBEDFG010000056.1:0-7687 GCA_041175285.1 Bacteroidota bacterium
TTCCAATACGGAGAGCTAATTACTCAAAGTCTGAATAAATAGCTCACACGAGAAAGAACCCTAAAGGCCTACCAATTTTTAAATAATTGTATGCTATTTGCATGTTTCTATCTATTTTCACCCTCACATTTTAGCTCAAATCAGACAAGCCAATGAGAATCCTTTTTGTCCTTCTATATTTCACATCCTTGTCCGTTTTAGGTCAAAAATTCACCAGATCCGAAATAAATGAAATAGAAAAATCTGAAATCAAAAGCTCACTTTTAACATTCAGAGAATTTCTCCAAATGCCCAATGACGGGAATTATCCCACGCAAATTGAACCCAATCTGAAATGGTGTATCCAAACATTCCAACAATTAGGCTTTAAGACCACGGAGCTTGTCTCCTCCAAAATACCGCATTTATATGCCGAATTAATTACCGACCCCAAGAAACCTAACGTATTGTTTTACCTCCAAATCGACGGCCAACCCGTAGATAAATCAGCTTGGAGTCAAAAAGATCCTTTTGAACCGGTCATTAAAAATCAAGCCGGAAATGAAATTCCGTGGACGGAGATTGAGAAAAACATTGACCCTGAATGGAAAATATATGCACGTTCTACCTCCGATTCCAAAGGCCCCGCCATGTGTTTGATATCTGCCCTCAGCGCATTGAAAAAACGAAACATCACCCCTGCCTTTAACGTAAAAGTCATCATGGATTTTCAGGAAGAGTTAAGTTCTCCCACCATCGCTGATTTAGTAAAAAAGAATCGTGCACTATTAGCAGCTGATCGCTTGGTGATCATGGATGGAACAAGACATATTTCTGATATACCCACTATTATGTTTGGCGCCAGAGGTATCGCAACATTAACCCTTACAGTATATGGTGCCAAAGAAAATCTGCACAGCGGGCAGTATGGCAACTACGCTCCTAATCCAGCCCTGAAATTAGCTAAACTCCTCGCTGGCATGAAAGATGATGATGGTAGAGTAACTATTCCAGGTTTTTATGATGGGGTAAACATTACAGCAGCGGATAAAAAATCATTTGCTGAAATACCCGAAAATATAGCAGAAATAAATGCTGAAATCGGCATCGCAGAAGCAGAAAAAGTAGGGGAAAGTTATCAGGAAGCCATGCAGTACCCCAGCTTAAATATCCGTGGTTTGCAAGCGTCTAATGTAGGAAAACTAGTCACCACAACCATTCCTAACATGGCCATTGCTGAGTTAGATTTACGATTGGTTCCCGAAACACCTGGATCGAGGCAGATAGGATTAATCAAAAACTACTTAAAAAATAACGGCGTCACGTTAATTGATAGCTTACCCACAGACCAGCAAAGAGCTCAATTTAAAACATTAGCCACACTGAAACAAAAAGAAGGATCTCTCCCTTTCAGAACTCCAATGGATTCAGAAATTGGCCTTTGGTTATCCAAAGCCACAGAAAGAGCCGTTGGGAATTTTATAAAAGTACGTGCCACTGGAGGTTCCCAACCCATGGCCTCATTCATCGAAACCTTAAATGTGCCAGCCGTTTCTTTACGCATTCCGAATCCATACAACAACATCCACGCGCCGAACGAGAACATCAAAATTAAAAACTACGAGGAAGGCATTAAAATGTGCATCGCGCTCTTAACACAGCAAGCGGATTAATGCAGATGAGTTAACCGACAAATTGCATCAACCAAGCTGAAATAATGCCGGCATAGGTTCCGATAACATGGCTTAAAACGGCTAATAAAACTCCTACCGGAGCTAAAGAAGGGTGAAAAGCGGCTGCTACAGCTGGTGCAGTAGCCACACCTCCAATATTGGCCTGACTACCTACGGCCACAAAAAAGAAGGGTGCTTTGATGATTTTGGCAGCGACAAACATGGAAATGATATGAATCAACATCCAGATAATCGCAACCGCCAATAAGCCTATGTTCGCGCCGATATGGAATAAATCCAAACGCATCCCAATCGTCATAATGAGAAAATAAATAAAGAGAGTAGCAAAATCGGTGCTGCCCAACTTTTCCATTTTTCTAACTTGGGTAAACGACAAGATAATACCAATCGTCGTCGATAAGAGTATTAACCACAAGAATGAAGAAGCAAATGGCTCTAAGCCATGCGCCACTAGCCAATCCCGATGCGGAGCAAATAACGTTGAAATAAAACCACTTCCCGCATGCGCGACTGCTGTTCCTCCAAAACCTACGCCTAATTTAAAAGTCAGGTCTTTTAAGTCGGCAGGCTTATCTTTCGTTTCCTTATACTTCAAAATACTTTGCTTCACATCCTCGATCAACGTGGCATCTGCACCTAGCCAAGCATCGATTTTTTGCGTGATTCCAGCTCCGTAAAACAAGAGTGCTGTCCATACATTTGCCACCAGGGCATCAATGACCAAAATGATGACGAATAGTTCCTCCGAACAGCCATAAATCTCCTTTAAGGCTAATTGGCTACTACTCCCCCCTATCCAAGATCCCGTGATTGTAACCAAACCTTTCCAATAGCCTCCCTCCTGGGCTGCCACATGAAAAGGTTCTGAAAAAAACGATACCGCGTACAAGGCGATAGGACCGCCGATGATGATTCCCAATGTCCCCGTAAAAAATATAAGCAACGCTTTATTTCCTAGGCCCAAAATCGCCTTCAGGTTTGCCGTCGATAATAATAAAATCAATGAAGCGGGCAGCAGGTATTTGGTGGCAAATCCATACAAACCAGACGTTTCTCCATGTATGATTTGGTAACTATTGAGAAAACCTGGAATCAAATAACAAAACAATAAAGGCGGAACGATGCCATATAATTTTTTCCAAAATCCATGATTGGATTCCGTACTATAAAATAGACCAGCCAAAAGGATCAAAAATAGACCCGCAAGAATGGCATCATTTTCGATTTGAAAAAAAGTCATTTACCTCGTTTTTCGTACAATTGGATCGCTACAACTAATTACCAAACATAAACCTGCGTGCCGCAGCGGAATTGACCATTCTATCACCATCATGCGCTACATCGGGCACCACATCGATCTGATGAATTTTCTTTTTCTTGGCAAAAAGCTGAACGTATTCGTAAAAAAATTGCCCCCGCTCTAAGCGAAAACGCCCTTGCATATTTCCTTCGCAGGACTTGTCCAAGCTACTGTCGTTCATATTGACATCTTTTTCACCCAGAATATAACTGATGTCCCGCTTCAAAAATTGTTGCGTGATGGTTTCGACACCCACCAGTGAAGCATATGGATTTAGATTAGCCATTCCCCTCGGGTAATCATTGTAACTACTGCATCCCGTCGCATCTGGCTTAACAAAAGCGAGCCCTTTATCCGTTTGTACTGGTCTACGGTCATCCAAATACAGGTAGGTAGACGGATTCATGACAATGAAATTAAATTTGTATGCTGTCAGCGTATTAGGCAAAGGCGTCATGCCCACATAACGGGAAACAAACTGCCCCCCCGCGGAATGCCCGATGACGGTAATACGTTTGAGATTCGGAAAAAGCTTTTTGTTACACACACGAGCAATGACCGAATCAATTAAACTAAAACTGCTGAATGATGATGCCATCGCACGTTTTTCACTCGATACCGATTCATCTCCAATCCGCCAATTATTCTTTACCCAAAACAAATGCGTCGCATCATGCTTGTGATCTTCTAGATCTTTTTCTGAATTAAATTGGGGTGAAAAAAATAAGGTTTCCTCCTGTTTATTGGCAGCATTGACTGCTTTTTCTCCCCATTCATAATAGTCTAATCCGTTTCTTCTTGCCCCGTGAATGTAGATCACCAATTGCTTGATTTTTTTATTCTCCTGGGCGATGGGATGATTACTGGCATATCGAAAAGAATACGTTTGATCGTTCTTTTTGAAAGAAAAGACATCGGGACAGGCTCTTTCAATCGCGGCTGGCTTTTCATCCTGAGCATTTCCGAATATCGGAATAAAGAGACTAAGGGCCAGTAATAGAAGAAGTGATTTCATAGGTTTTAGGTTTGTAAACAAAACCCTCCAAATGGTTAAACTTGGAGGGTTTTGGTGGTTAATTTATCTTGAAATATACACAAGCGAGACCTTAGCGATTAACTTCAGTGACACTAAATATCCCAGCATCAACCGGCGCATTTTGATTCGCACTTAGTTCAGACTGAGCCACGATGAATCGTTGTGGATATTGTTTGATCGTCGTCGAATTAAACGGAGGTAATACGGCGATATCTTTCTCCTTTGAACCCAATCTTCTTAGGTCATCAAAAGCCAATAAACCAGTGAAGCCAGACACATATCTTTCTTCGATAATTTCACGAAGTAAAGCTCGATCAGTGGCAATTCCGTCCGCATTCTCAATGCCACCTTTTTCAAAGTCGGCTAACTCATAGGCATCGTATTTTAACGCGTCTGCTGCATTTAACTTGATAAACGCTTTGCCACCGGCTAAATACGCTCTTAGCTTGTTCAATTGCGTAATTCCTTCGGCTGTTTTTCCAGCACGTACCGCTGTTTCGGCTAAGATTAACAATGTTTCTTCAGAACCGACTATGGTCATTGGCGTATTGACTGCCGCTATTCCCTTGTTATTGGTTGCAGAAGCTCCATCAAATCGGAAATAAGCCAAACGTGCATTTTCCTGTGTTTTCTTGTTGTTACGTTTCGTTCCCAATAAAACATCCAGGTAAGAACCCGTAAAACCCCAGTATCCACCACGCTGATTAATCATTTTGTAGTTCAGATTCTGACTACCATTACCTATCGCTGGCGGTGTAAACACCAAAGCATCAGCAGCAGTTAAAACACCCAAGGATGCTTCTTGATACGCTTTGTCGTAATCACGTGTGTACATGTACAAACGTGCTTTTAACGTACGTGCTACTTTAATCCACTTGGTGGTATTACCCGCAAACATTAAATCCTCTGGAATAGCCGTATTCGGTGCAGCGCCCAAATCAGCGATTGCTTCATCGAGTAACACTTGCAATTGAGCAAAAACAAATTTTTGACTATCAAATTTAGGATCTGCCACGTCTACTTTAGCAATTTGTGTATATGGAATATCGCCAAACAAACTAGCCATCGTACCCAAGGTATTGGCTTCTAACACCTTCGTGATTCCTGAATACTGTTTCGCTTTCGGGCTTGTTGCTGTTTGCTCACGCAATAGACGAGCTTGTTTAACCACCCCTTGATACGCATTCTGCCAGATATTATTGGATTCTTCTGCCGAGATATTGTATTCTGCTAAACTTTTATACAACAAGATCAAACCTTTGGTATGACCGGTCCACATCCCACTAATACGTGTTTGATGGCCAGCTTGAACAGAAATATTGGCGAGTTCAATTCCTTTCAATAATAATACACCCGCTTCAAAGGAATCGGATGATATTTCATTCGGATTTTCATTGATCCCCACAACTACTTTTTCACACCCTACACTAAATATCAACAAGAGCGATAACGCTACATATTTTATATTTTTCATTGTATCAAATTAAGATTTTAAAAATTAAATTTTGCAGAGAACACCCACGAACGTGTACTTGGATTCGTGAAGTATTCGATACCAAATCCATTATCTACACCAGATTGATTTACCTCTGGGTCAATTCCTTTCACCTTTGTCCAGATAAATAGATTACGTCCAGAAATAGATAAATCGACCGAATCAAATCGCGTTGCTTTTCTAAACTTCGCACCGCCTAAGTTGTAGCCCAATGAAACCTCACGAAGACGTGTCCAGCTACCATCTGTGATCGAGAATTCATTAATCGCTGAACCACCTAAACCACCACCTAATGTGTTGTACCAGTTTTCATCTAATAATACATCTCCGCCACCGTAATTATAAATATTACCACGAATAGTCGTTCCAGCTGGGAAAACCTTTCCGGCAGAATTCTTTAGATCCTTTGTTAGCGTAACTTCATTTCCCGTATCTGCGTATGTTCCGAATGCGTTCAAGACAAAGCGAGAACGTTCTGCAAAATCACCTCCTTGGAAAGTCTCAAACAATACATTGAAATTCAATTTCTTGTAAAATCCTTTAAGTCCAAGACCTCCGCGCCAATCTGGATTTGGATTACCAATAATGCCTTGTTGTGGAGCTAATTTCGGGAAGCCATTGGCATCTAAAGCCAATGAGCCGTCTTCATTTCTAGCTGCTTTACTTGAGAAAAGAATTCCTAAAGGCTGACCAACAATGGCATTAGAAGTGATCGATTGATCAGTTAACGCTACACGAGCTACCCCTGCCAAGTCTAAAACTTTATTCTTATTGTTGTTCCAGTTTCCGTACAATTCCAAACCATAATTTGTTTGCGCTAAAATCTTATAGCCTAAATCGACCTCAAGACCTCGGTTTTCCATTTTACCAGCATTCGTGTATTTGGATAGAAATCCAGACGAAGGAGATAAGTTCACCGCTAGAAGGATATCGTTTATCTCATTTTTGTAGTAAGTCAATCCTAAGCTTAACCGGTCTTTAAAGAAACGTAAATCTGTACCTAACTCCATTTCCGTTTTAATTTCTGGTCTAAGTACATCATTACCCTGGTCATCGTTTAGTCTAAAACCACCACCAAACTCATTGATATCCAAAGCATCGTCATACGTACCATACGTAAAATTCTCATACGTAGTACCAAACTTATAAGCTGAAGGCTGAACACCCACTTGACCATACGACATACGTACTTTTCCAAATGAAAGTACTTTATTCGTCATGTTAGGTAATTGTGTAAACTGCCATGCCAAATCCATAGAAGGATAAAAATAACCACCTTTGATCGTAGATGCAGCTTCTTGCGTACCTGAAACACTCAAGAATACTTGCTTGTATAGATCAAAAGCAAAAATCGAATACAATCTATTCGAGCGAATGTGGTTCGTACTATTATTCACCTCATATGGAGCTACGCTATTGCTGAAAGATTGAATTCGGCTATTTACTAAGAAGTTTTGAGACGCAGCATACATCGTATTTCTAAGACGATCATTGATGTTATAACCGACCGTCGCATTGAATCCCAATTTTTCCGGAATTAAATCTGGAAAGTCTGCACGTACAATGGCATCTAAATTGATTTCCGTATTAATGAAGTTCTCATTGTCTAATCGACCGTTGTTAAAACTTGTCGAACCAATTGGAGAGAAATAAACACGCTTGTCCACATACGTATCAATACCACCACGAAGGTCAATATTTAACCAAGAGATTGGGTTGATATTCAAGTCCGTATTTGCATTAAAACGATTCACTACAGAAGTAGCTTCTTGCTCGTTAATCGTCCACAACGGATTGTTATAAAATGGGTTGATATTGCTACCTAAATAGCGTCTGTAACTTCTTTGGCGCCCTGCCGTTGGAACCCCCGTGCTCGAGAAATAAGTTCCTATATATGCCGTTTGATCAAAATCTGCTGGCTGGCGTAAAAGGCCCAAATATAAACCTGCTGAATTTGAGTTTTGCTGAATTCGGTTACTACTTGTCCGAATGTAGTTTGCTTTTGTCGTTAAGTTAACATTGTTGTTAAAAAAGGTCTGATTGTTAAATCGCAACGTAAAACGATCATAATCACTGTTTTTGATAATACCCTCTTGTCCCAAATAACCCAAACTAAAGAAGTTGGTTGTTTTTCCACTTCCACCAGAAATACTCAGATTATGTTCTAAGAATGAACCCTTTTG
>JBEDFG010000057.1:0-7680 GCA_041175285.1 Bacteroidota bacterium
TGTTGATGCACCGATAGGAACTACCATAGATTCAGCCAAAAAACGGATGAACTTGACACCGGGACAATTACTTAAGAAAATGGATGGATTGCGTTCCATGACACAAAATGCCTTGATGAGATACACGGTAGGTACGTTTGGCGAATAAATCAAATATCAAGGAGTGGGAATCAACCCACTCCTTTAATCTCTTTTAAGTAAAAACTGGGATTCACCCCCATGTATTTTTTAAACGCCGCGTAGAACGTGGAACGGTTTGAGAAGCCACTCTGATATATATACGTTTCAAGAGTATATTGATCAAAAGCTTGTCGCTGCTCCAGAAAATAATGTATACGTAACCGATTGATTAATTCGACAAAAGAAATGCCATAATAGGTTTTTATATATTTAGATAACTTGGACGAGGTCATATCAGTCAATTTTGCCATTGCATTTAAATCAAAAGATGAATCCAAAAAAGCCTGAGATTTTTTTATCTGCTGATCCAATTTCAAAGCGATTTTATCTGTTTGATATTCTGCCAATAAATTAGGTACGACATCTATTAAGGACGGAGTAACTTTATCTTCCGGTAAAATACACCCATCTATATTTTCTTGCACATTAGGTGTCGTGATAAAATACCCAAACAAGATAATCGATAATATACATTTGATTAATTGCGAAGGTGGGTCGAAAGAATTATTAATAAATAAATTAATGTACTGATACAACTGAAGCAAAAAATAGATAGTTACAGCTCCAGCTAATAAATTCAACCATATCAAAGATTGTCTGTTAATATACGCGTATTCCATTCCAAATTTCTTTTGAGTAAAGAAAATATGGCCTACAGAAACAAGCCCATACGTAACACCTACCAAAATCGAAACGGGCTGCACAAATCCAGCAGGTATCCAACCAGATGGTGTGTTTATAAATGAATTATTCTGTACATAATACGCATCCAAAATAGCTATTTTTGATGGACTATCTAAGAACAAATCAGGCAAAACACCTACAAATATCAGGAGAGGAAACACAAAGTGAATCCAATCTGTCCCCCGCGTTTGCTTAGTTGGATTTAGCATATTTCGAACATATAGGAACAGTACTATCGGCAAGAAGGCCCGGATGATATTGGGTGTACGCAGCAAAAAAAGCATTTTGTAAATATGCTTGGATGTCAACGCGTAAATATAAAACTCGAGAAAAACGACTGCAAAGATGATGAAAACAAGTCCATAAACTTTGGGAACTTGGCCAAAACGAAGAACTAAAAAACAGATAAAAAACAACCCAATGCCACTCGTTAAAAATGACAAATACGGGATATAATCAAACATAAATATTAGATAAAGAAATCGAAAAATGAAAATTAGAGAAAAAACAATTAAATATTCTTCACATCAGTCACAATAAATCAACTATTAGGAGCCGCAAATCCACTTTTAGCCAACGTTTCAAATAACTGCTGAACCTTCGAAATCCCCTTAGGATCATTGATATCAAAATATCGATATACTTCTAGATCCGTTTTGTGAATGCCTCCTTCTTGGATGGCTCCTTGCGATTTGTATTCTGAAATTACCCAGTCGGCAACAATCTTGTAAGATACCTTATCGTTCTCCTTAAATTTAAATGCGCGGTTCAAGGTGAAAGTCGGCGTTGAAGGATTAATCTTCGTTTCTGGGAACCCTTCCAACTGCGTGAATTCAATCGGTTTACTAGTGGCAGACATAGGACTGCCGGCAATAATGATTGGCTTGTGAGCCCCCTTGTACCGTTGGACCGCTCGCAATGCCATTAAAACAGCTGTTTTATGGTGACCATGTTGGCCCGCAAGCGGCAACATCGTTATTACAAAATCATAATCTCGGTCAGCCAACAACCGATCCATGCGTCGTTCAACATAGGGAATTTCCCAATTCTTTCCGGAGATATAGGGAGTCGGATCCGTGGTATACCAATCATCCGGTTGTTCCATAAAATAGATATTGCGCACCCCCATAATCTTACCTGCATTTAATATCTCCTGCTTGCGCAACATGGGCAAATGCGTTCGTGCAACAACAGAGTCCGTCAAATCTAAGTTGTAATACATCGCCCCTAATTGTGAATCAGCAAAGCCACCACCGCCATCAGTCATGACAGCCATGTCTACTATCCCTTTCAGCTCATGCGTAATCTTAAACATCGTCACAGAAAAACCCGTTTCATCATCGGGATGAGCAGTAACCACCAGAACTTTGGGAGATTGAGCAAGTAATGATGTAGAGATCAAACTGGCTGTAATTGTGAGGATTGTAAGAAATTTTTTCATAGGTTTATTAGCTTCTTGTTAGCGAGTTAGCAGAAAAAAAAGACATTTACAAGCAGATAGGCACCACATGAGATTTGACAATATTACCTATCTTGCAGAAACCTCTTACTATGAAAACAATTCTTTTTAGTCTGTTCCTGGGCATTTCTCTGGAATCTTTTGGCCAAGACCCATACCTCAAAGACCAGTATAAATTTCCCATCGGTGCATCCATGAATCCCCGATTATTGGCAGAGAATGAAGCCTATCGCAAACTTGCTTCAAGCGAATTCAATAGTGTCACGCCTGAAAATCACATGAAAATAATGTTGGTACACCCGGAGGCCAACCGCTTTGATTTTAGTAAAGGTGATGAGATCGTGGCGTTTGCGAAAGGCCAACAAAAACGTGTCCATGGCCACACATTGGTTTGGCATAATCAAGTGCCCAAATGGATGAACGAGTTTAGTGGCGACGCACAAGCATGGGAAAACATGTTAAAAAATCATGTCCAAACAGTAGCCAAACATTACAAAGGCCAAGTGGCTGGCTGGGATGTTGTCAACGAAGCATTCTTAGATGACGGAAGTTTGAGACCATCGATTTGGGCAAAAAACATCCCTGACTACATCGCAAAAAGCTTTCAGTGGGCACATGAAGCTGACCCAGAGGCCCTCCTTTTTTATAACGATTATGGGCAAGATGGGAAAC
The DNA here is from genome assembly GCA_041175285.1 of Bacteroidota bacterium. Taxonomy (GTDB): domain Bacteria; phylum Bacteroidota; class Bacteroidia; order Cytophagales; family Spirosomataceae; genus Aquirufa. Next base: position 2,996 of record JBEDFG010000057.1, read on the forward strand.
CAAAAAAAATGCAAGCCATCTTAAATTTAGTTCAGGATCTTCAAGCACGCCACATCCCCATTCATGGCCTCGGATTGCAAATGCATATCAACATCGATTCGAAAAATGACGAAATTCTATCTGTGATTAACCAATCTAAATCTACCGGCTTAGCCATCCATTTTTCCGAATTAGATATCGCAGTCAATCCAAAAAACGATTCCACTTTTGCCTTACATGAAGCTGACAAAGAAGCTCAAAAACAAAAGTTTCAGCTGATATTTAAGGCCTACGAAAGCATCCCAAAGAGCCAACAATATGGCATTACTTTCTGGAACGTTAGCGACAAGGATTCCTGGTTACGCGGCTATTTTAAACGACCCAAGGAATATCCACTCTTGTTTGATGATTCTTATAACCGAAAACCAGCCTATTCTCAATTATTAAAAAATGAAAAATAAATCAACAATCCGTTGGGTATTGCAAGCCACAGGAGGTTTAATTCTAACTGGAAGTGGCCTTTCCATGGCCATTGACGCAGGCATGACCAAAATGCAAGGGGGCGATTGGTTCTGGTACGGAACTGGTGCACTTGTTGTCTTTCAAGCTGGTTTATGTATAGTCATCGATTCAACCCGATTTAAATGAAAATCTACATTTGGATTTGTTTGATTGTCGTGGGCTTTGAAATGCAAGGCCAACAAATCACTTATGACACAAATAAAACATTCCAAACGATGCACAGTTTTGGCGCATCGGATTGTTGGTCCATGGCCATGATCGGCAAATACTACCCCGAAAGCAAAAAAAAGCAAATTGCCGAGTGGCTTTTCAGTCTGGAATCTGATACACAAGGAAATCCCAAAGGAATCGGCCTATCCATGTGGCGATTTAACATCGGGGCTGGAAGTATGGAACAAGGAAAATCAAGTAAGATCTCGAACGAATGGAGACGCGCCGAAAGTTTTTTAACAAACAATCAGTATGATTGGGGAAAACAAAAAGGCCAACAATGGTTTTTGGAGGAAGCTAAAAAATACGGTGTACCCTATACGTTGGGATTTTTAAATTCTTCGCCTGTTCAAATGACCAAAAATGGATTAGCCTTGGGCAGCGGTCGATTAGGTGAATGGAATTTTGAATTATCTAAAATTGACGAATGGACAGATTTTATAACCCATGTTTCCAAGTATTTTCAATTCAACTATTTAAGTCCATTCAATGAACCGCAATGGGATTGGGGACCTGGGAAATCGGGTGAAGCATCACAGGAAGGAACGCCAATCAAAAATTCGGACTTAGCTTGGGCTACGCGAAAACTTGCTGAAAAATTCCAACAAACAAATACGAGTACGCGGATTGTGATTCCGGAAGCAGGCCAACTCAATTATTTATATGAATCGAAAAGCAATCGGCCAGGTCAAGATGGGCAAATCGAAAACTTCTTTCACGCAGAATCACCCAATTACCTAGGTAATGTTGCGGCAGTAGAACGCGTTATTAGTGGCCACAGTTATTTTACCACTTCTCCTACTAGCAGACTAGTAGATACCCGACAAGCATTAAATAAAAAAACAAAAGCTGCGCATGTCGAATTTTGGCAATCCGAATATTGTATACTGGGAGATAATGCCGGAGAAATAACAGGCAATGGAGTTGACCTGGGTATGAAAACAGCCTTGTATGTTGCCAAAGTAATTCATTCGGACATGTACGATGGCCATGCGAGTTCATGGAGCTGGTGGCTAGCAGTTAGTGCCAACGATTACAAAGATGGGCTGATTTACACATTCAATGGATCCAATAAAGGGGAAAATGACGCTAACAAATATGATGCAGATCTGTATGATTCGAAGACATTGTGGGCCTTGGGTAATTATTCCAGATTTGTAAGACCTGGTATGAAACGTATAGAAGCGAGCATTTCACAACCCGATTGTTTAATTACCGGATTTACGGATCAAAAATCAAATGTATTTGTAATGGTTAATACGGGGAACGCATTTGAGCTGAATTGGCCTAGCCAACAAGAAATAAAAACATATACCACAGCAGAACATCAGAATTTATCTTTTCAATCTGTTCGCAATGGCAAGATACAGGTACCATCTTTCTCCATCATGACGCTTGTGATCCCTACGAAAAGTCTGTAAAAAGTTTAAATCATTTATTTACTAACTATAATCTAAAGGATAGGGATCCGAAAAATAATCCCTTTATTTGATGAATTAACCTAAAAAACCTACATGAAATGAAAAAATCATTCCTTTTGAGCCTAGTGCTCATGCTTTGCTTAAACGCCTTAGGCAAACCCACTGGCACCTATAAATACATCGTCGAAGGATTTGACTGGGGTGCGGGGGTAAACAAAGTTATCCTACAATTGGCGGATACTACATCCAAAGTAAACGCAGCTGAATACCAGGTTTTCGCTAGTCGGAAATCAACAGCAGGTCCGATTAATGATACTCAAAATACTCGAGATATTGTTGGCGCTTATGTGTCCGATGAACAAGGCAACCGCGTAAAAACAGGGAAAAATATCACACTTGTATTAGCAGTTAGTCCCACCTCACCCATCACTTCTCCGATTCAATATTTACGAAGCAAAGGAAATGTTTGGGTGGACTATGCGATGACGGTGATGCATACGAAAAGCCAACAAATTTGGGACACTCCTACCGGCAAAATCATGCCATTAGTTGATCAATTTGACTTGACTGGTAAGTATACATACAATGAAAAATTAACCATGTCGTATGCGACGTATACCCCTAAAACAACCAAAGAAAAATCACCCTTAGTGATTTGGCTGCATGGCGGAGGGGAAGGCGGAACAGATCCTACAATTCCATTACTAGGAAATAAAGCGGCAAACTATGCTTCCGAGGGTATTCAAGCCATTTTTGATGGGGCCTATGTGTTGTCTCCGCAGTGCCCAGGTGCTTGGATGCACAATACGCAAGGTGTTGGAACGCAAGGGAAAGACAATGACATATACAATGAAGGTTTGATGGCCTTAATTAAGGATTATGTCAAAGCGAATCCTAAAATTGACGCTAATCGCATTTATGTGGGCGGATGCTCAAACGGTGGGTATATGGCCTTGAAATTAATCTTATTGTACCCAGATTATTTTGCGGCTGGCTATATCAGTGCATTGGCATATCGTTCTGAATATATAGCAGATTCAGATATTCAGAAAATCAAACAGGTCCCTATTTGGTTTGTGCATGCTAAAGATGACATGACAACAATTCCCAAGCTGACCGTTGAGCCCGTTTTCGATCGTTTGCGTGCGGTGGGTGCGAAAAATGTTCACTTCACCTATTACGATCATGTGAATGACATCACCAATTTTTATGGTGGTCAAGGCTTCCAATACAATGGACATTGGTCATGGGTATATTTGCATGAAAACCTACCTAGAACGGATTTGGATGGTTCACCTGTTCGCGTGAATGGCAAACCAGTTACCATTATGGAGTGGCTGTCAGCACAGAAAAAAGGAAAATAAAAAGATAAGGCAGTTCTTACGAGCTGCCTTTATTTATGCAAGTTCCTTTAACGCTCGAACTAGATGATCTAAATCTTTCGTGCTTGTAAAAACATTTGGTGTAATCCGACAGCCATGTACCCCGTTTCCGTCAATGGCAACTGTGTAAATTTGATACTTTTCAAAAAGCTGTTTAGCAAGTTCTGCTGGTTTAAGTTTAATAACACCCACATTGGCTATCGCACCATGTCGTTTGGGATCAGCGGGTGTATTTACTACAATTCCAGGCACATTACGTACCTGACTAGTCCAATATTGTTGTAAATACCTAAGCCTAGCTTCTTTCCGAGCAGGACCTAATTGGCGATAAAAATTGACAGCACCTTGAATCGCCAAATGCGCATGAACAGGATTCGTACCCAAATGATTCAAACGTTCGATCCCTTTGGCCGCTGCTTCATTTTCAGCGAAAACAGGCCAAATTTTGGATACATGTTCCGGTTTTACATAGAGCATCCCTACACCCAAAGGAACAGCTAACCATTTATGTAGACTGGCACCATAATAATCGCAATGTAAATCAGGTAGATTAAATTCGATATGGGCTACGGCATGGGCTCCATCAACCATCACTTCCACTCCTTTACGGTGCGCCATATCGCAAATCTTCCGGATGGGAAGGATTTGGCCAGTGACATTGACCATATGGCAAACCATTACTATTTTAGTTTTATCTGTGATTGCATTGGCATAAACCTGAACTATTTCTTCATCGTTGAGCGGATGAATGGGTACGGATATTTTTTTTAATACGACACCATGCCTACGTGAAACCTGCTCAAACATATCTTGCATCGCGCCATAATCCTGAAAAGCAAAAACAGCTTCATCTCCCGCTTTCCATGGAAAACCACCGATGATCATATCTAGCGATTCAGTCGTATTACGCGTTAAGATTAAATCATCTGGGGAGCATTGAACGATTTCTGCCACAAGTTTGCTCATCGATTTACGATCTGGAAACTGCGTAGTTCGCATGTAATAGGAACCGTGGTAGTTTACATCGCGAATATGCTGGAGATGCTTTTCGAGGATTTCCTGAGGTAAAATATTGTAATACCCACTTTCAAGGTTGATGTAGTCAGGTTTAATCCGATAGGCCTTTCGAACTTGCGCCCAGAATTCCTCATCTTCCGCAGTTGCCGGTTGG
>JBEDFG010000058.1:0-11320 GCA_041175285.1 Bacteroidota bacterium
GAAAACTACGTTTGTCGAACGGGAGTGCAAAGGTACAGAAAAAAATAACACGTGCAATAGGTTGAGTAAAAATATTTTGAAAGTCAGGGAATTAGGGGGAAGTTGCTAGTTGTCAGTCAACAGTTGTCAGTTAACAGTTGTCAGTGTTCAGTCGTCAGTCCGAAGTCCGGAGGAATATCAATATAGCTATTCAGTCTAATCCTACCTTCGGACTTCGTACCAAAGACTTACGACTTTACCTTCGGACTTCGGACTCCGGACTGACGACTGAACACTGACAACTAGCTACTGACGACTTTGCCTTCGGACTCCGGACTGACAACTAGCTACTGACGACTGGACACTGACAACTAGCTACTGACGACTTTGCCTTCGGACTCCGGACTGACAACTAGCTACTGACGACTGACCACTCCCCCCCCCTAAAATTGCATTTTTCTCATTTTGATGCCTAGAAATTGAACTTATTTTAGTATTTTTGGCCTTTACTTGCTGAAAATCAGGTAGTTTATATTTATTTCCCAAGAAAAAAAATCATTATGTCAAGTTTATCCACTCAAACAGGAGTATTGCACGGAGATGCGGTGCAGGAATTATTCGAGATCGCAAAAAAGAACCAATTTGCGCTTCCAGCAGTAAACGTTACCGGTACTAACACTGTAAACGCAGTATTAGAAGCTGCCAAAGCTGTTAACTCACCAGTAATCATCCAATTCTCAAATGGTGGCGGTATTTTCTACGCTGGAAAGACCCTTTCAAATGAAAACCAAGCTGCAGCAGTTGCAGGTTCAATCGCAGGAGCTTACCACGTTCACCAAATGGCCAAAGCCTACGGCGTTCAAGTTGTCCTACACACCGACCACTGTGCTAAGAAACTTTTACCTTGGATAGACGGTCTTTTAGACGCAGGTGAAAAATACTTTGCCGAAACTGGCCAACCATTATTTTCTTCGCACATGATCGACTTGTCAGAAGAGCCTTTGGAAGAAAACTTAGAAATCTGTGCGAAATACCTAGAGCGTATGTCTAAAATGGGCATGACGCTTGAAATCGAATTAGGTGTAACAGGCGGCGAAGAAGACGGCGTAGATAACTCGGATGTTGACTCATCTAAATTATACACTCAACCAGAAGAAGTAGCTTACGCGTACGAAGTATTGAGCAAAATCTCTCACCGCTTCACAATCGCAGCTGCATTTGGAAACGTACACGGTGTGTACAAACCAGGTAACGTTAAATTGCAACCTGTCATCTTAAAGAACTCACAAGAATTCATCAAAGAAAAATATAGCCTTAGTGCTGAGAAACCAATCAACTTCGTATTCCACGGTGGTTCAGGTTCTTCTCGCGAAGAAATCCGCGAAGCACTTTCTTACGGTGCCATCAAAATGAACATTGACACAGATACTCAATGGGCATTCTGGGAAGGTATCTTAGGCTTCTACAAAGCAAACGAAGGATACTTACAAGGTCAAATCGGTAACCCTACAGGCGACGATTCTCCTAACAAGAAATACTACGATCCACGTGTTTGGTTACGCAAAGGCGAAGAAACTTTAGTAGCTCGCCTAAAAACAGCTTTCGAAGACTTGAACGCTACTAACGCGAATCAATATTTGTAATCTCGAAAGATTATTGAATTAAAAAAGGGACTGCTTCGCAGTCCCTTTTTTGTTCCCTTACCTTTGCCAATCCTCCAAGGTTTGGCAAAGGTACAGATTTGAAGATTTTTTCAATCTTCATCTCCCGATAAAAATGAGCGAATATCAACTTCTTGATCTTCTTTCATATGGAATTGTGTAAACTCACGCAAACTCCCAAACCACTCCAACACAAATTTTCGATCCACCAAAGATTCACCTGGAGTGACGATGTATTTATATGAACTCCAATCCCACGTTCTAAAGTCGGCACATAAATGATTCTTCTCCGGATTCGCATGAATATAATGAATCAAATAAGTCAAATAATAATTATCCCCAACGAGAACCCGCTTAAATGGCCCCTCAAATAAAGATCCAGTCCGAACATGATTCTTATTGAATGCTAACGCATAAGTTCGAAATAAGATTTTGAACTGTTCTGCAATCAACTCATGTTCCGTGCGACCCATTAACTGATCTGGACTGAAATAACGTACCCGAACCAAAAAATGATAATGATTTGCATTCAAACTATAGGAAACCACATCCAAATACCCTTCCAAGTAACGCTTCCAAAGCATCATAAAATAATGATAATTCGAGCGTGACTTAAACATCAGCTTGCGATCAATTGCCCGATTATAAATGTGATAAAAATTACCCGACTGAAATCGAGTCAAATAGTGAGATAAATGTGACATAGTGATTAGATTTTTCACTAAAACTAAGCACATTCCTGTGGGTCCAATAACCTCAAATACAAATTATCAACTTCTTGATATTCGGTTTCCCAGCATTGAATTTCTCCTCATCCACCACTACCTTTGCCAAACCTTGGAGGATTGGCAAAGGTAAGGGAACTACTTCCGAAAAATCAACCCCTTCGTCAGCTCATTCAACACCCGAATCTTCTCCTGAAAATCCCCCTTCAACGTCTTCCGCGCAGCCTCCATCCCCTCAAGCCCCTCTTGTATCTCCTCCGGAATCACATCCTCCAAAAACGCCCGAATCCGCTTCGCTAACGTCGGAGACTTACCATTTGTCGAAATCGCAATCTTCAAATCCCCCTTCTGCACAATCGACCCTAAATAAAAATCACACAAGTCCGGCGTATCCGCAACGTTACACAGTAAATGACGCGCAGAACACACCTCTTTTATCTCCTCATGCAACAAACGATTATCCGTCGCACATATTACCAAATCCCGTCCATCCAAATCAGCCGTCTCAAACCCACGCTCACACATAACAACCTGCGGATAATCCGCTAAAAATGCCACCGTATCCGCACGAAACATCGGAGCGACCAATGTCAACCGCGCCGCAGGCGAATTGCGCAACAACGCAGACGCCTTCTCAAGCGCCACATTTCCACCCCCCACGACCAGCGTGTTCAAACGGTCCAACTTTAAAAATATGGGAAAAAGCTCATTCATGGGCTTATTTTTTGCCGGCCAATTGACCACAGGCCGCATCAATATCTTTACCGCGCGATCGGCGGACATTCACAATCATCTTCTTACTCTCCAAAAACGCCGTAAACTTAGCCAAGGCATCCGCTTCCGCATTCACAAAATCAGCCTGCTTAATCGGATTGTACTCAATAATATTAATCTTACATGGCAAACGACGCGCAAATTCATACAACTCCCGCGCATCATCAACCGAATCATTAAACTTATTAAACATGATGTACTCTAACGTAATCTCATTCTCCGTCTTCTCATAAAAATACCGCAACGCCTCCGCCAAAGCCTCCAACGTATTCGACTCATTAATCGGCATAATACGATTCCGCTTCTCATCATTCGCCGCATGCAACGACAAGGCCAAATTAAACTTCACCTGATCATCACCCAACTTCTTGATCATCTTCGCAATCCCCGCCGTCGAAACCGTAATCCGACGCGACGCCATACCCAAACCCTCCGGCGACGTAATCATCTCCACCGACTTCAGCACATTAGCATAATTCAATAAAGGCTCCCCCATCCCCATATACACAATGTTAGTCAAAGGTATTCCATATTTCTCCTGCGCCTGATCCCGAATCAACACCACCTGATCATAAATCTCAAAAGCCTCCAAATTCCGCATCCGATCCATATACCCCGTCGCACAAAAACTGCAGGTCAACGAGCAACCCACTTGCGACGAAACACAAGCCGTCATCCGCTCCCGCGTCGGAATCAAAACCCCCTCAATTAAATGATCATCATGCAAGGCAAAACTCGACTTTATCGTCCGGTCCGTACTCACCTGCATCTCCGAAGTCGTTACACACTGCAAATCAAAGTTGGCGGCCAACCACTCGCGCGTCGACTTAGGTATATTCCCCATCGCATCAAAACGCAGGCTCCCCATGCTGAACCATTTCCTGCTTCAACAGCTCCAAACTCAAATTCCGTATCGCCCGCTTCTCCAAAACCATCTTATTTTTTCAATAATTCTCCCACTTTGGCAGAAATCGACTTGCCATCCGCTAAACCAGCCAACTGCTTCGACGCAACACCCATCACTTTCCCCATATCCGCCGGACTTGTCGCTCCCACAGAAGCAATAATCTCAGCAATACGTGTCGTCAATTCTGAATCTGACAATTGCTTGGGCAAAAACTCCTCAATAATCGTCAACTCCGCCTGCTCCTTCTCCGCCAAATCCGCCCGATTTTGAGCCAAATAAACCTCCAACGAATCCTTACGCTGCTTCGCCGCCTTCATCAAAATCTTCATCTCCGCATCCGCAGAAATGCCTCCATCTGAAGCTCCAGATGTCTCCTCCAATAAAATCATTGATTTAATCGCACGCAACGCGCGTAAACGATCCGCATCTTTTGCACGCATCGCATCTTTGATGCCCGCCTCAATTGTTTCTTTTAATGCCATGTTATTGATTAATATGAGCCAAAACTCCGTCTATAAATTCCCGATGATTACTCAATCGAGGTACCTTGTGCTGACCACCCAATTTCCCACGACTCCGCATCCAACCGTAAAATGTTCCCTGAGGAGCTACATGGACAATCGGAGGACCTAAAACCAAATCATACGATCGCTTCGCATCATAATCCGAATTGCTTTCCCGTAAGGTCTGATCCAACACAGCCGCAAAGGTACACAAATCTTTCGGTGCATTTGAAAATTCAACCACCCATTCATGACTCCCGCGCTTCCCCCCATCCATATAAACCGGCGCCGCCGTATAATCCTTAATCTCCGCACCCGTCTCCCGACAAGCCACCGCCACCGCTCGCTCCGCATTCTCAATGATTAACTCCTCCCCAAACGCATTAATAAAATGCTTCGTACGACCCGAAATCGTCACCCGATAGGGATTAACCGAAGTAAAACGCACCGTATCCCCAATCTTATATCGCCACAAACCAGAATTTGTCGTAATCACCACCGCATAATTCACCCCCAACTCCACCTGCTCCAGCGGCACAATCGAATCCATCTCCTCACCCGTTTCCCCCATCGGAATAAATTCATAAAAAATGCCATAATCCAGCATCAATAACATCTCATTGGGACAATTCAAATCATCCTGTATGCCAAAGAATCCCTCCGAAGCATTATAAATCTCCAAAAAACGAACCTCCGAAGATGGAAAAACATGCGTCTGAAATAAATCCCGATACGGACCAAATGCCACAGCACCATGAACCAGAAACTCGAAATTTGGCCAAACTTCCAAAATCGACTTCTTTCCAGTAATCTCCAAAATCTTCTCAATCAACACCAATGTCCACGTAGGAACTCCCAAAATACTCGTCACATTCTCCTGAGACGTCTCCAGCGCCATCTTTTCAATCTTCTGATCCCAATCCCCCATCAACGCCACATCCAACGACGGCGTCCGAATCATCTGCGCCCAAATAGGCAAATTCTTCATTACTACCGCCGAAACATCCCCCATCAACATACGCGAATTCATCGTATCCGACGACAAACTCCCTCCAATCGACAAGCCCTTTCCCTCAAAAATCTTCGTATCCGGCTTATTATGAATCAATAAGGAAATCATATCCTTCCCACCCATCATATGACACTGCTCCAGCGCTTCCTTCGAAACAGGAATAAATTTACTCCGCGCATTCGTCGTACCCGAGGATTTCGAAAACCAAGAAATAGGTGAATTCCATAATACCTGCTGCTCCCCCTGCATCATCCGTTCAATATACGGCACCATCTCCTCATAAGTAGATATCGGCACGCGCTGACGGAAAGTCTCATACGACCGAAAATCCGCATATCCATACTTCCGACCCCATTCCGTATCTCGTCCAGCCTCTATCAACTGCGTCAATCCATCATACTGCAATTCCAAAGGGCGCGTATAAATCTCCTCTATCCGCGGCATCCGCCGCTTCATAAACCACAATAAAGTCTCATTAAATAAGGACATCTAAGGGAGTTTTGGGGAGCGATTCGGGTAATCTGTAATCAAACCATCCACCCCTAAATCAATCATTTTTTGGATATCTTCCCGCACATTGACCGTCCAAGGAATCACCCGCATATGATTAGCATGGCTAAACGCAATACGCGAAGCATCCAACTGCCTATAACTCGAACTATAAATCGCTGGCGTAAATCCCAATTCCGACAAGACAAAAGCCGGGGACTCATTTTCAACCAAGGCCGACAACGTCACGTGAGGCCAAATACCATGCCAATATTTCAATACCTGAAAATCAAAGCTCTGCAAAACCACATAGGACCAATCCACTTGCCCATCAATCACGGCATGCACCGCCTTCGAAAACTCAGCAACATCCGCAGGCTGTGATTTGCCATACTCAGATGGATCCGACTTAATCTCAATATTATAGTAAATAGACTTGCCTGTTTTTTGACGAAATGCCTCCCCCAAAGCCAACACATCCCGCAATAAAGGCTTTACAGCCGCCACAGCTCGCTGCTCCGGGAACAATCGATTCCCTCGCTTGCCCACATCATACGTACGAATCTCCGCATAGGTCATCCGATACAAATTCAAAGACGCCTCCTCCGATTTCAATACCGGCTCCCCCGAAGGATGACTCGCATACAATGAATTCATATAAGGTTCGTGACTCACGACAACCTGTCCATCCGCTGAAAGACACACGTCCATCTCCAACACCTGAACACCCATATCTAACGCATGCGCGAAGGCAGGCAACGAATTTTCAGGGTATAAACCCCGACAACCACGATGACCTTGAAGAAATGGCATTTGAGCCATAAGTGAAAAATTTAGGAGCAATAATAAAGCAATCTTCATGTTCAATTACCCTTATCTTTTTTGCGTTTTTCCTGCACAACCTGCTTCACCTGGGCATACAATTGAATGAAATCTTCAGGCTCTTTGGCGTAGGACTCAAAACTCTTCACAAACGAGAGCGAATCCACCCCATGTCGTTTCAATGTCTTGCGCTCCAGAAAATGATACATCACCAAACTCGAATCCATATTCGAAATTCCCATCGACCCGATATTCGCCTCATCCAAATGAATATCTGCCAAAATTTCGGCCATTTTCCTTTCCTCTATACGCTCAGGCTTGTCCTTTTTTGAACACCCAAACAGTACCAACAATACCAATAAATAGCTGAATTTCATCTGTCAAATAAAGGCTTAAATTAGAAAGCTTTTCTCAGATTTCATTCAAATTGCCTAAAAAATAGGTAATTTAGCACGATTCTAAGCCAAAATACCTGAACACAGAAATGGATATTCGATCATTTCTTTCCCGGATTGTGCAACTGGAAATTCGCATCAGAAAAGCGATTAACACCCAAATGCACGGCAACTTTTCCTCCGTTTTTAAAGGATCAGGATTAGAGTTCAGTGACCTACGACAATACCATTACGGTGACGATGTCAGGCACATCGACTGGAACACCACCGCCAAAGGACACGGCACATTCGTCAAACTATTCAAAGAAGAAAAAGAACAAACCGTTTTCTTTCTCATCGACGTAAGCGCCTCCCTGCTCGTTGGCCCCGAATCCCAATCAAAACTAGATACACTCAAAGAAGTCGCTGGCGTACTCGCTTTCTCTGCCATGCAAGAAGCAGGACACATCGGTTTTTGTGCGTTTTCTGACAAAAATGAGAAATTTATGGCCCCCGGTTCCGGTAAAAAACACGGATACCGAGTCATATCTGAATTTTTTAAACTGAATCCCGAAAATACTAATACCGACCTCAAAGCCGGCCTCCGCTTTACCCTAGAAACGCTCAACCGGAAAAGCCTCGTTTTCGTACTTTCAGACTTCCTAGACGAAGGCTACGACGACCTACTCAAAGCCATCGCTAAAAAACACGATCTGATCGTGATTCAAATACACGACCAACAAGAAATCGATATGCCCAATTTTGGCATTATCCCCGTATATGACCCAGAAACGAGAACGACTACCTACGTCAATACCGCATCAAAGTCATTTAAATCGCTATTGACCGAGAACGTGTCCCGCCTGCAAGTGCTAAAGCAACAATGCAAACAATGGCAGGCCGACTATATTTCTATTCAAACCGGGAAGGATTTCGTGCCCGCACTTGTTAAACTTTTTAGAGTCCGAAAATGATGCAACAACGACCTATCCAAATCGAAGGGCATTTTGTCGAAGACTCCGCCAAAATCGGACAAGCTATCCATTATAGCCTCAAAGTCACGCATCCCAAAGGACAAGAAATCTTCTTCCCAAGTATTAATCAGCGATTTGGCGAACTATACCCCGTCAAGAAAGACTACTTTACCACGCGCACCGAAGGAAATTCCAGCATCGACTCAGCCGTTTACACATTCAAATCATTTTCGATCGACGACTACCAAACGCTGCAAATTCCTGTTTATACCTGGACCGAAACGGATTGTACGCAATTGGCCGACAAGCCCGACACGATATTCTTGAAAAGACTCGAACCAAATGCAAAATCCATTGACCTCGATTCGCTTTACCAAACCATTCCCATCAAGCCATTAGAACCCAAACCTGAGTTGAAAAATGTGCTTTGGGGAGGCGCAAGCTTGTTGGTGATCATCGGCCTCGTCTACTGGATTCTAGGCAACCGGATCAAACGCGGATGGCGACTATACTTACTTTGGCGTAAAAACATCGAGTTTAAACGCGCTTTTCAGCGGTTCCAACGAAACATTTCAAATACCAATAAAGGGCTTCAAAACCTCGAAAACGCCTTTTCGCTTTGGAAAAACTACTTGGAAAAAATGACCAACCTACCATTCTCCACGTTTACCACGACGGAAATGGTCGACAACCTAAATGATAAACGCTTAATCAAAGTACTCAAACAGGTAGATTCCGCCATTTATGGCGGCAATTTCTCCGAAAAAACAACGGACGCAGTCAAATTACTCATTGAAATTGCTCAATCTTTGTACCAACAAGAGCGTGAAAAAATTAGTCTAGAGAAAAAGAACGGATGATACGGAGCTTAAAATCTATGTGGAGCCTATTGGAATCGATCTTTACCTATCGATGGGAAAACGAATTGTTCCTATACCTCCTTCCGTTACCGCTTATTTTACTGTTGCTACGTTACCTCATCCGACGAAATACACGCGCTCGAGTTGTATTATCCTTCGTTAAGCCCCTCAAACAAAACAAAGTAACGCGGCTTCTCAGCTTTTTACCAGATACCGTATTAAGCCTTTGCCTCTTCTGCCTCATCTTTGCGTTGGCAGATCCATATCAAGTAGTTTATCACCAACGGATCCAACAAGAAGGCGTCGAAATTGTCCTAGCAATCGACTTATCCTCGTCCATGCTCAATAAAGACGTTCGTCCGTCCCGTTTGGAAGTTGCCAAACAAACAGCAAAAAACTTTATCAAAGCTCGTAAATACGACAACATCGCTTTAGTTGCCTTTGCCGGAGCTCCTTACCTAGCTAGCCCGCTAACCATGGATACCGCCTTTCTAAATCATAGTCTTAATCGACTGCAAAGCGATCTAATTCCAGAGGAAGGCACCGCACTGGGTGACGCACTTGGGATGAGTATTAACCAAGTTCGCGAAGAAGCCAATCCGAAAAAAATCAATATCATCATCAGTGATGGAAATAATACAGCTGGAAATTTAGATCCATTGACCTCAGCTACACTAGCCAAAACCTTTGGCATAAAAGTGTATACCATCGCCGTAGGAAGTCTCAAGCCATCCCTTGATCCAGTGGACGAAACAACGCTCCGCCAAATTGCAGAAAAGTCAAATGGGCATTTCTATCGTGCCACCGATCAGTCCACGATGCAACAAATTTTTAAAGAAATCGATACGCTAGAAAAGTCCAGGAAACTCATCATTCGAGACGAAGAACACGTTTCATCAGCGCTCTCCTTTTTTATCGTAGCCTTTATCTTTTTTTTAATGAGCCTCGTCCTGAAACTCACGTGGATCGAAAATATGCTAGAAGATTAATATGATCCTTTTCCCTAACGCCAAAATTAACCTAGGCCTCTATATTACCAAAAAACGTGCCGACGGGTTTCATGAACTAGAAACTTGCTTCGTTCACGTACCTTGGAGCGATGTACTGGAAATCACCGAAAACGATCAATTTGCATTTAATTCCAGTGGCCTAGCCATCGAGGGCCCTGTCTCGAAAAACCTATGTTTTAGAGCCTACGAAGCACTTAAAGCCGATTTCAAAATACCTCCTGTACATATTCACCTGCACAAAGTAATTCCCATGGGAGCAGGTCTTGGTGGCGGTTCTTCTGACGCAAGCTTTACACTTAAAGGCTTACGAGACATGTTTAAATTACCCCTGACCGACGATCAATTAATTCCTTATGCAGCAAAGCTTGGAAGCGATTGTGCATTTTTCATAGGCCAACAAGCACAAATTGGGACTGGACGGGGAGAGATTCTTGAACCCATTGACCTAAATCTGTCAGGCAAATATCTCGTACTGGTTTACCCTAATTTTGGCATTTCGACCCAAGAAGCTTTTGCTGGAATCAAACCCAAAAAAGCCCCAATAAAAATCAAAAAGGTGATAGACCAACCGCTAGAAACATGGAAAGAGACCCTCTCCAATGATTTTGAAGGAAGTCTCTTTCCAAAATATCCGGTATTAGCCGAGATAAAAAACGAGCTATATAGTCTTGGGGCAAGCTATGCTGCCATGAGTGGTTCAGGGTCAACGATCTTTGGCCTATTCGACCATGAAATTGAAATTCCAGCATCCTGGAAAGCCTACCCGCACTGGCAAGGATTTATTCCTTAGTCTTTGGCAAAAATAGCTTCCAAAGCCGACGCCCCTTGAACGACTACTTGACCAGCAGGCAAGGCTTGCTTGGGAATGATACCTACGCGCTCTTGAGTCGCTCCGCGTATTTCAACCGGAATTTGCTTCATCGCCCCATTAGACATTTCCACATAAATGAAACCACCTTTCCCTACACGAGCTAAGCCCGCCTGCGGAATCGTGAGCATCTTTTGCGTTCCCACTTGAATCTCTGCATTCACAAACTGACCGATCGTAAAGTTGGCCTCCTCAGCTTCCGAATTAAAATGACCATGGATCGGCGTCAAGCGTGTACTCAAATCCACTTGCTTACCCACCAAGAATACCTTTCCTTTCGCCTGAGATCCATTACTATTAAATTCAATCGCTTGACCCAATTTAATCTTCGCCAAATCTCGCTCAAAAACCTTTAATTCGAT
>JBEDFG010000059.1:0-7398 GCA_041175285.1 Bacteroidota bacterium
TGAAGGTGCCGCGCTTTTAGACGGCATTAGTGGCCATGCAGGTTTGTTTGGCAATGCAAATGACTTAGCGAAATTGATGCAAATGTATTTGCAAAAAGGCTATTATGGCGGGAAGCAATTCATTGACGAAAAGACCGTAAAACAGTGGACGTCGTATCCATTTTCGATTGATGAAAATGCTCGCCGTGGTATTGGTTTTGATAAACCCGATCGTAAAAAACCGGGGGTTTCCGCTGCTGAATCAGCAAGCCAAGAGAGCTTCGGCCACTCTGGATTTACAGGAACTTATACATGGGTTGATCCTGCACAAGACATTGTCTATGTGTTCTTGTCGAACCGCGTGTACCCAACAAGAAATAATAGCCGTATTTCGGATGCGAATATTCGGACGGGCATCAACGAAGTCATTTATCAGGCGATTAAAAAAGGAAATTAATGCACGTTCTCATCACGGGAGGAACCGGATTTATAGGGCAGGCACTGCAAACATACCTGGTGAAAGCTGGCCACGAAGTGCGTATTTTATCACGTAAATCTGGCTGGGATGTGGTGAATCAAACGATGGACCCTCGCGTGCTAGAAGGAATCGATGCGATTGTGCATTTAGCTGGTGCTGGTATTGCTGATAAACGGTGGACTTCCGCTCGGAAAAAAGAATTAATTGCTTCGCGGGTAGATTCTACACGTCTCTTAGCGCGCGTCTTGCGGACGGAGAAGCATCAGGTGCATACCTTAATTTCAGCATCGGCTATTGGGTACTATGGGGCGGATTCAGGTCAAAAAACATGCTTAGAAACCAGCGAATCAGGAACTGATTTTTTAGCGGAATGTACGCGGGCCTGGGAAGATGCTGTCGATGAAATAAAGGGTATGCGTGTCGTTAAATTACGTATCGGATTAGTGATGGATCGTTCAGGAGGGATATTCCCAGTTTTAGCATTACCGATTCGACTGTTTGCCGGATTTATATTAGGTTCTGGAAATCAAGGGCAATCGTGGATTCACCGGGAAGATTTAGTCCGGATGTTTGCACAGGCCTTGACCGATGAGCGCGCTCATGGTGTTTACAATGCTGTTGCACCAGAACCATTGACACATGCTGCGATGACTCGTGAGATTGCTTCGGCGTTGCACCGACCGGTCTGGTGGCCACATGTTCCTGCATTCATGCTACGACTGGTTTTAGGTGAAATGGCTTGCTTAGTGACAGGCGGCAATTTTGTTTCGTCTCAAAAAATACAAAATGAGCTTGGTTTTACGTTTACATACAAGCGCTTCTCAGAAGCGATTAAACAATTAGTACATGTCTAAGAGAATTTTAGTGTATTGTGGGTCTTCTAAAGGGCATAATCCCATTTACGAACAAGAGGCCAAAAAGTTGGTTCACGCGTTGAAACGTTACGATTGTGAATTGATTTTTGGTGCGGGTAGTGTGGGGATTATGGGGGTACTAGCCGATGAATATTTAAAAATTGGTGGTCATTGTGTGGGTGTTATTCCTTCATTTATGGAACCTTGGGAAGTGAAGCATACGGGAATTCAGGAGTGTTTTGTGACAGAATCCATGCACGCACGGAAGCAATTCATGGCGAATCGCGCGGATGGCGTGATTGCCTTGCCAGGTGGTTTCGGCACCCTAGATGAACTCTTTGAGATGTTGACCTGGAAGCAATTGGATTTACACCAAATGCCTATTTCTATCCTAAATACGAATGGTTATTACGATCATTTATTAGGTCAAATGCAACACATGGTGGATGAAGGTTTTTTGAAATTACCCAATTTGGAAGCCTTACAAGTAGAGCAAGATCCGGATGTTTTGATCGATTGGATCATGGCGTATGAGCCAGAAAAAATGGAAAAGAAATGGATTTATCGCGGATAATTTGTGTGATTTTATGGAGTGCGAGCACGATTTTGGCGCAGCAAAAGCCGGAAAATCTGGGTTCTGCGATCAATAGCGACTATTCGGAATTGAATCCGGTGATGGCGCCAGATGGGAATACGCTGTTTTTTGGGCGCAAAAATCATCCGGCCAATAAATATGGTACACAGGGTTCAGAGACGGTAGCTGGTTCGCAAGATATATGGTTTAGTGAACGGGTTGGGGAAGCATGGTCAACTGCGCGGCGGATGCCTGATGTGCTGAATCGCGATCAATACAATACGATTTTATCCATTTCTCCGGATGGCCAAACCATCTTGTTAAAAGGGTCCTATGTGAATGGGAACTATGAAACACGTGGATTTTCTTTGGCAAAGAAGCAAATCAATGGCTGGTCAATTCCTGAGAAAATTAATATCCCTACCTATGAACGGATGAGTAAAGGGCTCAATGAATACGCCTATTTGTCCATGGATGGGAAGACGCTTTTGCTCGCATTTTCGGAAAAAAAGAAGAGCGATCGCGATGATATTTATGTGAGTTTTTTGCAAGCTAGCGGTTGGACCAAACCCGAAAAATTGTCGGATGCCATTAACTCGGAATACTCGGAAACCACGCCTTTTCTAGCGGCGGATGGGGTTACGATGTATTTTTCTTCGGACCGTCCTGGTGGTCAAGGAAGCCAAGATATCTATATGACGAAGCGCTTGGGTCAGGGATGGACTTCATGGCGCAAGCCGGTTAATATTGGCCCGCCGGTCAACACGCCTGCATACGATGCTTACTATACGTTATCTGCGAAAGGCGATTTTGCTTATTTTTTGTCAACGACGGAAACTGGAAAGAAGGATATCTTTCGGATTGCGGTGGAGCCGGAGCCGGTCGTTGCGGCGGTGGCGAAGGAGGAACCCATCATCCAACAAGACGTGAAGTCGAGTCCGCGTATTACCTCGTCCGAGACGTCTTCGTCCGTTGTTTTACTCTCTGGAAAGATTTTAAATGGGTCAGGAACGGTACCGGGTGGGGCTTCAGTTGCCTATGAGGATTTGAAAACAGGTAAGATTATTGGCCAAGCGACGCCAGATCCATCTACAGGCCAGTATAAATTGGTCTTGCCTTACGGGATTAATTATGGAATTACGGCGAAGGCGGATGGCTTTTTGCCAAGTTCCTTGCACTTGGATTTAAGTCAAATGCGAGGTCGCTATTTGGAATTGGATGATCGCGATTTAACCATGGTTCCGATTGCCAAAGGGTCAACAATGACCGTAAACAACTTATTTTTCGAGTTGAACAAGGCGACTTTGACACCTGAGTCAGATCCAGAATTAAGACGTATGGCGCAAGTGATGCAAGAAAATCCAAATTTACGCATTGAAATTAGTGGGCATACAGATAATACGGGAACGGATGTAATTAACGACCGTTTATCACAAGCGCGCGCTGATGCTGTCCAAGCATATTTGTTGGCCGCCGGCGTATCGCAGTCGCGCATTCAATCGAAAGGATATGGTTCGAAAAAACCGAAGGTATCCAATGAAACGGAAGAGGGTCGCAGTCAGAATCGCCGAGTGGAATTTGCGATCTTATAAGGCTTGAAGTTTTTCGCGGTATTCACCGGGGGAGCAACCTTCAATTTCTTGAAAGGCGGCATAGAAGCGCGATCGCGTACTGAATCCTGATTCTAGACCGATTCCCTCATAACTCAAATGATCGTTTTCGGGATTTTCAATCAGTTTTTTGGCAAATTCAATGCGGTATTCAGATCTCATTTTGGGAAATCCTTGCTTGAAAATGAATCGATAACAATAGGAAATGTGATGTTGGGGGACACCTAAGGCTTCGGCTAAGTCGGCCGCTGAAAACTCCGGTTGCAGAAAGGGTTTTTCGGTATCGAAGTGGTTTTTAATTTGTTCGGCTAGTTCACTAAATTTTTCTTCCAGGTCTTCTTCGAGCGTGATTTCAAAAGCTTCGTTTGATTTTGACGTGAAATGCGGTAATCCGTATAAAATTTGAGGATAGATCAGTAAGAATAAACAAATTGAAAAAAGCGTAAATGTCATGACATACGTAGCCCAATTCAATTTAATTAACGCATTGGCTTGATTATCAAAAAAGAAACCAAATGTCAAATACAGGTAACTGACAGTTGAAAATACCGTGATAAATAAGAAGGCAAAAAGCCAACGGAACGTAATGCGATATTGAGCGGATGGCTGAAGGTCTGATTGTCTTTTTCTGAATCGATATAATAGATACACAGAATAACAGGTATAGGCTAATATGAGCGACGGCCTTAGGATGAAATTCAGTTGAATCGGAACGATGTGATCAATTTGATAATTAGGCAGGGTGCTGAAATCTGCTAAAATTTTATCTGCAAGAGCCAATTTTTCGGAAAATGGCGATAAAATATAAGGTAAGAGTCCTACAAAATTTAGGCCAAAAGGAATAAAATGTAAAGCATCTAGGGGGCGAATTTTGGCGGTATCTACAATCGTTCCTCGAATATAAAAATACAATAATGGTCCTGCAGCCAGATTTAAGAAGGCAAAATTGCCGTAAAAGATGGCGAACAAAAAGGGATCTTTCGAAATGGATGTAAAATAATGCGTCACCGCATACCAGGCAATCAGGAAAAGGAATCCGCCTAGGTACATAGCTGTTTTGTTTTCATTCCAATTGTAAATCATGAGAATGAAGGCAAGCAACAATACGGATATTGCGAAATATAAAAGCATAAAATTTTAGAACACTACCTTTAACTCTTCGAATAAAGCGAATATAGTTTGAAAATCAAAGTTGCACAGAATCAATGAAATTAACAATCCAGCGAAAAGGCATGCTAAGGTATTTACGTACGCGCAAGAAGCGTTTTCGAGGAGCCTCGACAACCGGTTTAATGTAAAAGCATGGAAATTTTCTGTACTCATGGTGCCCGTTTTTGATCAATGCTTGCGCATAATAATCAAATAAGGAGGCTACATCGCCTTTTTCCTGAAAGTTATAGCGGTTTTGGTATTTCGAAATTTCACTCGGCTTTTCTGGGGAATAGCCCGAAAAATGGAAGAAGATTAATGGCGTATTTCCGTTAATTTCGTATGGTTCCTGGTCGTTTGTAATGCTGCGTTCATGCAAATTCCAATAGGCCATGTTAAGTCCTAGGTGCCTGCTCACAAAAACATCATCGTAAAAGACAGGGGCAAAATTGACCCAATTTTGGTCTACGAACATGCCATTTGCCAAGTCGATGTAGCAATGGTCGCGAAGTCTATCTTTCCACCATGTTAAAAATTGAGCCGTATTTTCCGTGCGACGTGTACCCAAGTAACCCAGGTTGAAGATGCCGGTATTCAGGTGATCGCGTTCTTGTGGTCTGCTTTCGTCTGGATATGGACTCGTGATGTGGGGCGTTAGAAACAGGCTGTTTGTTGCCAGTGCGTCCTCGATAACGGTCAAAGGTTGATAGACTATGATGTCTGGATCAAAATAATGCACTATTTCTGCGTCTGGGTAGGTCGCGTAAACATATTCCAGGAAGAATGGCTTGACAGCGGTATTGAGCTCGGTGATGTTGTATTTGGCACACATCTGGTCCAAATCTTCAATCCCGATGGTGTGAAGTTCGATTAAAGGGTAATTGGGTAGTTGGCTTTTTTCAATGGCCGATTGGTCTAAACGGTCTACTAAGCCGATCAAAAATTGATAATCTGGATTGTGTTTGAGGAGGGAATCGCCAAGTGTTTTCGCCTGTGCGAGGTAGTTAATGGAACAAATGGTGATGACTATTTTTTGCATGCGTCAGATTATCAGTTGCAAAAATACGAAATGTAAGTGGGAAATCGTTAGGGCTTTGGCGCTGCGACTACGCTGCCGGGGTCGTCGACCCCGGCAGCGTTCCCCCGCGCGCAGGCAGGCAGTCGCCAAGCCTTATTTTTTCAAACTTCCGTAAATGATGTTTTCGATTTTCTGTGATATATCGCCGTGTGAATTCGGGCTATGTTGGGTCATGATTAATACAATCATTTTCTCCTTTGGATCCGCCCAATAGGTTGTACCGTAGTAGCCACCCCAGCTAAATGATCCTTCTGAGCGCATGCCCAAGTAAGATGACTTTTTTGAGGTTAAAGAGAACCCCAGACTAAACAAATCTTTTTCCGTATTCGTGATGTCAAACTGAGGGCTCAACATGACCTCGACAGTTCTGCGGCCTAATAATTGTTTGCCATTGTAAACGCCCCCATTTAACAACATTTGCAAGAATATTGCATAGTCAAATGCCGTTGATGATAATCCAGCGCCACCTGAAAAATATTCTTTCGGGAATAAAGGGTAGTTGGGGTCTAAATTACGGAACGTAGGTGCCCATGGAATGATTTGCTTGTTGGCATCCTCCGTATAAACCTTAGGCATACGTGCTGCTTTTTCTAATGGCACCGTAAAATAGGTGTCTTTCATCCCAAGCGGTTCGAAAATTTGTGTGTTGAAATATTCCTCCAATGTTTTACCTGAGATCACCTCAATTAAGCAACCCAATAGATCTGAATTTAGGCCATAGGTGAATTTTTCACCTGGTTGGTGCACGAGTGGTAAGCGCCCTAATGCCTTCATTTTGTCAAGCAGTTGCGCATTAAAATTTCCTAAACCGGAAGGAATGCCGGCTTTGGCATAGATCGCTTTCATTTTATCAGATCCAATGGCGGCGTAGTCGATGCCTGAGCGGTGCGTCAGCAAATCACGGATGGTGATTTTGCGTTTGGCGGGCTCGGTGGTGTAGCTTGAATCTGCGGGATTGAATTCTTTTAAGACGGTTTGATTTTCGTATTCGGGGATGAAATCAGAAACGGGCTGATCTAAACGAACCTTTCCTTGTTCGAATAATTGCATCATGGCAAAGCTGGTAATTGCTTTTGTTTGGCTCATAATACGGTAAATCGCATCGGCTGGCATCGGTTTTTTAGCCGCTAAATCTGAATAGCCGTGCCCTTTATAATAAACGACCGCATTGTCCTTCACGATGAGAGTTCCGGCGCCTGCTAACCAACCTTTGGCCACGTACTCGTTCATAGTTGAATCGATTAATGCCAAACGCTTATCATCCATTTGAGGATGTGATTTCTGGATAGGGGAGAGTATTTGGGCTGATGCACTTGTAATGCTCAGTAGTAAAAACAAGAGAATTCGCATGGGAGTTTGTTATTTATACCGCAAAATAACAATAGTAGGAGGGACTTGCAAACAATTAGACACTAGACGTTGGGTGGATTTTTTGTAGAGACGCAATACTTTGCGTCTATTTTAGTTAAGACGCGAGGTGTCGCGTCTCTACATCAATAAGACGCGAGGTGTCGCGTCTCTACAGTCTAGCTACAAAAAAACCTTCCAAGTTTCCTCAGAAGGTTTTTCGTCGATTAATGTACCTGGGATGGGAATCGAACCCATACGAGCGTTTCGGCTCACAGGATTTTAAGTCCTGCGTGTCTACCAGTTCCACCACCCAGGCAGCCCTGTAA
>JBEDFG010000060.1:0-7335 GCA_041175285.1 Bacteroidota bacterium
CCTTTTATCTCCGGGCTATCCCAGGTATCATTCGCTTCATAGCGTACATACGCTAATTTAGTCGCATCTGCTATTTGGTATTGATTGACATTTTTCTTCGTCACCTGTAAGGATTTACCTTGCTGATCAAATGCCTGAAAATTGACAATATAGCGCCCATAGTCATAGTTGGCATACGTCCCCGGTACAATCTTTGGGAAATTAACCTGAATGCTTTTCTGTTTCTGTGGCGGGAAATTCATTTGAATTTTCAACCGATCATCGGTCACATCTTTCAGATTGATTTGAACCTGGAAACCTTGACCCAAAACGGTCGTTCCCATACCAAGTAGACAAGCGAGTATGAATTTCTGCATATTAGTTTTTGTAATTGATCGCGGTTTGTGGATCAATTTTGTTTATAAAATGTGTCGGTATGTAAATGATGATACTTACTAAAGCACAGGTGCCTAGGTTGACCCAAACCCACGTTAACCAATCCCAATGAATGGGTACCGCATTCATGTAGTAATTTACAGGGTCTAGGGGAATGAGGTGATAGGTGGCTTGTATCCAACAAAATCCCATGGCAAGTACATTGCCCAAAAGCAATCCTCTCAATAAGATAAAGAAACCATTCCACCAGAAAATACTACGTATTTGTGTGGATGAGCTGCCTAAGGCTTTGAGTAAACCAACCATAGGAATACGTTCCATGATCAACACCCATAGGGTGGCGATGAGGTTAAAACAGGCAACAATTAATAACAAGGTGATAAAAATAATGATGTTGCGATCGAGCATTAACATCCAATCAAACAATGCCGGAAACAATTCTTCTTTGGTCTCTATTTTCCAAGTTGGGTCAAGTGTTTTCGTCAATCGGTTCGCTGCGATGTTTAGGTCCACATTGGGTTTCAAATAAATCTCATAAGTACCCACGGAATCAGCAGTATAACCATTCATTTTTTGAACCCAGTCGCGATCTGCCAAAACAAATAACTTATCCAATTCTTCTAATCCCGTCTCGTAAATACCTTGTACCCGTACTTTTCTTGGTCTATTCGGTTGACTTAAAAAATACAAAATCAATGATCCGTTGACACTTACTTTCAATTGTTGAGCTAGTTCCTGACTCAAAATGATATGTTGGCCCTTTTTCATCTGCCCACTTCCGGCAATGATGTTTTGTTTTACTTGTGCCAATGGCATATCTGCACCGATTCCTTTAATGACGACACCGGCGAGTCCTTGTTCGCCAACGAGGATACCCGGTTTTTGGACATGTGCTTGCAGGTGCTCTACATAGGGATGCTTTTTAATCGTTTCTTCCCAGGCAGCATGACGTTGCATGGGTGATTCCGATAGGGAATGATTTCCGGAAATTTGGCTTATGCGCAGGTCGCCAGAGAAATTAGTGATCTTTTGAATGATGGCATTTTTAAAGCCAAAAAGAATAGAAAATGCAACTAAGATGATGCAAATGCCTAATGAAATTGTTCCAATGCCCACATAGGTTACCGTTTTAGAGAACGATGTCTCGTGCGTATTTCGAATTCGACGGGCGACGAACAGGGGGAAATTCACGGTTATTATTTTTATAAAAATTATCGGATATTTGATAATTCTAATCCGAATCGCAAAGAAAATGGGAATGGCTCGAAACTACAAGTTAATCGTGGTATTGTTTTTAATGGCAATGAATGGGATTTTCGCTCAAGCGATTCCGGGAGCTTATCAAACTAAACGTT
Source organism: Bacteroidota bacterium (assembly GCA_041175285.1). Classification (GTDB taxonomy): domain Bacteria; phylum Bacteroidota; class Bacteroidia; order Cytophagales; family Spirosomataceae; genus Aquirufa. Next base: position 1,731 of record JBEDFG010000060.1, read on the forward strand.
ATTTTCCGCTATTGAAAGGGAAGTCGGTGGGGCTCGTCGTCAACCATACCTCCGTGATCGGGTCGACGCATTTGGCCGATAGTCTTTTACACGCAGGTATTTTGGTGAAGCGAGTTTTCGCCCCAGAACACGGATTTCGGGGGACGGCTGATGCAGGCGCACATATAGATAATGAAGTAGATCGTCAGACAGGATTGCCATTGATTTCATTGTATGGGAAGCATAAAAAGCCAACTACCGAGGATTTGCAGGGTTTGGATGTTGTTGTCTTTGATATTCAAGATGTGGGTGCGCGATTTTACACGTATAGTTCAACGTTGTTTTATGTGATGGAGGCTTGTGCAGAGAATAAAGTCAAGTTATTGATTTTAGATCGCGCTAATCCCAATGGGCATTACGTCGATGGTCCTGTGTTAGATCGAAATTTTGCTTCATTCGTGGGATTAAATCCCATTCCTGTGGTTCATGGGTTAACGATGGGGGAGTTTGCGGGGATGATTAATGGAGAGGGGTGGTTGGCCAATAGCCTGAAGTGTGATGTTCAAGTTATTGCGTGTCAAGCATACAAACATCAGGATGTTGTACCGGTAACGATAGCCCCTTCACCCAATTTGCCGAATGATCAGTCGATTGGATTATATCCTTCACTTTGTTTATTGGAACCTACTATAGTTAGTGTGGGGCGTGGGACAAAAACGCAATTTCAGGTATTAGGTACACCCAATTCTGCGGCAGGTTCATACACGTTTACACCGGTACCCACTCCGGGTGCGATGGATCCGCCATTGAAAGGAACTTTATGTTATGGTTTGGATTTACGTGAGGTTAATACGAGGGAGCTTGGTTTTTCATTGAAATACTTGATTCATTTCTTTCAAGCGACGGGTAGTAAAGAATCCTTTTTCACTTCGGCTTCCTTCTTTGACAAATTGGCCGGAACCGATTCGTTACGTTTACAGATGATGGCGGGTAAATCGGAAGCAGAAATCCGTGCATCTTGGCAACCGGCATTGGAGACGTATAAAAAAATGCGCAAACGCTATTTAATTTATCGCGATTGATAGCCGATTTTTCCTCATAAATTGCGACCTTTGCCGTTTATTTTTAAGCAAAAAGCTTTATGGCGGAAAAAATTATCATTCTTGACTTTGGTTCTCAGGTGACGCAATTAATTGCTCGTCGTATTCGTGAGACTCAAGTATATTGCGAAATACATCCATTTAATCATATTCCTGAAATAGATGATTCAGTGAAAGGAATCATTTTGTCGGGTAGTCCTTGTTCGGTTCGTGAGCAGGATTCACCTCGGGTGAATTTGGAGCAATTGGGTGATCGCCCTATTTTGGGTATTTGCTATGGAGCGCAGTTATTGGCCTATTTAGGTGGTGGTTCTGTGGAGGCGTCTGATCATCGTGAGTATGGTCGTGCTCACATGACGACGGTTAAATCAAGTCCATTATTAGCTGGTTTATCTTCTAATTCCCAAGTTTGGATGTCACATGGTGACACGATTATGGAATTGCCAGCGCAATATGAGGTAATTGGTTCGACGGAGTCTGTACGTGTAGCAGCATTTGCGCACGTTGAAAAACCGATCTATGCCATTCAATTTCACCCAGAGGTTACGCACTCGTTAGAGGGTGGAGCTTTGATCAAAAACTTCGTGGTGGGTATTTGTGGTTGTGCTCAAACGTGGACATCTGATTCTTTCGTGGATCGTACAGTTGCTGAGTTGAAAGCCAAATTAGGTAATGATAAAGTGGTGTTAGGCCTTTCAGGTGGGGTAGATAGTTCGGTGGCTGCGGTGTTATTACACCGGGCAATTGGCAAGAATTTATATTGTATTTTCGTTGACAATGGCTTGTTGCGTAAGGATGAATTTGAGCAAGTTTTAGAATCATATACGGAGCTAGGTTTGAATGTTAAAGGGGTTAATAGCAAGCAATTGTTTTACGATGCCTTGAAAGGGTTGAAAGATCCGGAAGATAAACGGAAGGCTATTGGTAAAACATTTATTGAGGTTTTCGATCACGAGGCGCACTTAATAGAAGGTGTAGCATGGTTAGGTCAGGGAACGATTTATCCAGATAAAATCGAATCTGTTTCATTAAAAGGACCAAGTGCGACGATTAAATCGCATCATAATGTGGGTGGTTTGCCCGACTTCATGAAATTGAAGGTGGTAGAGCCTTTAGATGCCTTATTTAAAGATGAGGTGAGGTTAGTTGGCAAGACCCTCGGTGTGCCACAAGATATTTTGGGGCGTCATCCATTCCCGGGTCCTGGTTTAGGAATTCGTATTTTGGGTGATATTACACCTGAGAAAGTAGAAATCTTGCAAAAGGTGGATGCGATCTTTATCAATGGTTTGAAAGAGGATGGTTTATATGACCAGGTTTGGCAAGCTGGAGCAATTTTGTTGCCTGTTCAATCCGTGGGTGTTATGGGCGATGAGCGTACTTACGAGCAGGTTGTTGCCCTACGTGCGGTGAGTAGTGTGGATGGTATGACTGCCGACTGGTGTCACCTTCCTTATGAGTTCTTAGGTCGTATATCGAACGAAATTATCAATAAGGTCAAAGGCGTTAATCGCGTGGTCTATGATATTTCATCGAAACCACCAGCAACGATTGAGTGGGAGTAGATAAAATAGACGCTAGACGTTAGACTCTGGACGTTAGACGTTGGCTCTAGACGCTAGACGTTGGACGCTGGACGTTGGCTCTAGACTCTAGACGTTGGACGTTGGACCTTTATTAATTAGTAGAGACGCGATACTTCGCGTCTTTTTTATTTTAATAATTTCTAGCGTCTAGCGTCTAACGTCTAACGTCTAACGTCTATTTCTAGCATATATGCTAGCCAAATATATAATCGTCTCTGTCGCTTTTTGCATATCCTGCACGGAAACCCATTCTTGTTTACTGTGGAATGCATGTTCGCCGGCAAAGATATTCGGGCAGGGCAGTCCCATAAATGTTAAACGTGAGCCGTCAGTACCTCCGCGAATCGAACAAGTCTCCGGTTTTAAGCCAGCTAATTCCATCGCTTCCATCGCAAATTCCATGCATTGCGGATGATCTTTCAGAATCTCATGCATGTTGCGGTATTGCTCATTTTGCTCGAAAGTAGCCGATGAATTGGGGTAATTCGCTAAAATCTTTTGGCTTATGGATTGGATCAATTCCCCGTATTCGGCCAATTTTGCTGTTTCAAAATCACGTAATATAAAATCAATCCGCGCTTCTTCTACGGATCCTTGAATATCCGTAGGGTGAATAAATCCTTGTTTACCTTCCGTCGTTTCCGGACTCAATGTATCTTTAGGTAAAGCTGCTATAATTTCTGCGGCGATTTTCAAGGCACTTTCCATTCGTCCTTTGGCAAAACCTGGATGTTGAGAAATTCCTTGTATGTAAACTGTAAATCCATCCGCTGAGAAGGTTTCATTTTCTAGGTGACCGCGTTTTTCGCCATCTAACGTATATCCGTATGTGGCGTTAATTTTGGCAAGGTCGATGTGGTCTGTGCCACGGCCAACTTCTTCATCGGGCGTAAATACGATCGAAATGGGTCCATGGGGTACTTCAGGATGAGCAACCCAAAAGGCCATCGCATCCATAATTTCAGCCACTCCGGCTTTATTGTCGGCACCTAATAATGTCTTTCCACTAGCAGTGATGATATCATTTCCAACTTGTTCCCATAAATCAGGATGCTCAGCAGCTCGAATGATGATACTCGTGTCATCTGGTAATACAAGATCTTGTCCTTGGTAATTCGTATGAACAATCGGTTTTACATCTGCTCCAGAACAATCCGGTGAGGTGTCCATATGTGAGCAAAAACAAAGCGTAGGCGTTTCATGTGTTACCGTAGCAGGTATAAACGTGTAGACATAACCGTATTGATCTAATTCAACTTCTTGGATACCCAATTTTTTTATTTCATCTACCAAAACTTTTCCTAAATTTTTCTGTTTCTCCGTGGAAGGGCTACTCAAAGATCGCGGATCTGATTGGGTATCAATTTGCACATAGCGAAGAAATCGATCGGTCGATGTGAAAGTGTACTTTTTTAGTAAATCAGATAGGAGAACCATAAAATTCAATTTATTTGAAATATTAGAAGAAAAAATTGTGTTAAATGAATTTATTTTAATAGGATTTATAAAGGTAATTAACCTTTCAAAATATCGTATTATCTTAGAGCCTTGATTTTGAGAAACAGTACTAATCTGTTTCATGAATTGTAAATCTTTTGTCTTTATATTATTAAGATTATGTCTCAAAATGCAGTGATTCAAGTAGATGGTAAAAGTTTTGAATTTCCGACACTCGAAGGAAGTGAACACGAAAAAGCCATTGACATTGCCAAATTACGTGATTTGACTGGATACATTACGTACGATCCAGGTTACAAAAACACGGGTGCAACCAAAAGTGCTATTACATTTTTAGATGGTGAAGAAGGAATTCTAAGACATTGTGGGTACAGCATTGAGGAATTAGCGGACCAAGCAAGTTTCCTTGAGGTAGCCTATTTGTTGTTGCACGGTGAATTACCTACCCAAGCACAATTGGATGCATTTGAGCAATCCATTAAGAAATATTCAGTAGCCAATGCTGCTTTATTGAAAGTTGCGGAAGCTATTCCAACTTCAACACACCCAATGAGCGAATTATCTGCTCTAGTAGGTTTAATGGAAGGTCAATATGCAGCAAATGAAGGTGAGGAAAATATCTTACGCTTATTAGCTGCCTTGCCAATTTTCGCTGCTTGGAATTATAAAAAATCAATCGGTGAAGCGATTGTTGCGCCAGATCAATCCTTAGATTACTGCTCAAACTTCTTGAAAATGATGTTTGCTAAACCAGGCGAATCATACCAAGTTGATCCAATCGTTTCAAAAGCATTAAATAAATTATTGATTCTTCATGCTGATCATGAGCAAAACTGCTCTACGTCAACTGTTCGTTTGATCGGGTCGTCGCATGCTAGTATTTTCTCTTCTATTTCAGGTGGAATTCAAGCTTTATTTGGTCCGCTTCATGGGGGTGCAAACCAGGCTGTGATTGAAATGTTAGAGGAAATCAAACAAGCAGGTGGAGATACACAGAAATTCGTTGAAATGGCGAAGGATAAAAATTCTGGTTTCCGTTTGATGGGTTTTGGTCACCGCGTTTACAAGAATTTCGATCCGCGTGCGCGTATTATTAAAGTAGCTGCAGATGATGTATTGACTGCTTTAGGTGTAAAAGACCCTGTATTAACGATCGCACAAGAATTAGAAGCTGCCGCTTTGAGCGACGATTATTTCGTTGCACGTAAGTTGTATCCGAATGTGGATTTCTATTCAGGTATTATTTACCGTGCGTTGCATATCCCTACGAACATGTTTACAATCTTATTTGCGATTGGTCGTTTACCAGGTTGGATTGCACAACACAAAGAAATGATGACAAACAAGGAGCCGATTGGCCGTCCAAGACAAATCTATGTAGGAGCAACTCCTCGTGCATTTGTTCCGATGTCACAACGCTAGTTTGTTCTTAAATAACGTTAAAAAGGCCCTTGCTTGCAGGGGCCTTTTTGTTTTATCCCC
>JBEDFG010000061.1:0-9973 GCA_041175285.1 Bacteroidota bacterium
TTGGTCAAAATTTGCGACCTTTGTGCCTTTGAAAGCGTAAAAATACTTATTTATGAGTGAATCTCTATTTTTTCTTGTCTTTTCAGTGCTCGTGATGGCCGTGATGTTGATTGACCTGGGCATCTTCAAAAAGGCTGGAGCTGCAGAAGTTACGTTTCGGGAAGCTGGGTTTTGGACGGGTGCGTGGGTATTATTGGCGCTGATATTTTATGTTTTTTTAGGTTATAATGGGGCCATGGTGCATGGAATTCAGGATTTGGCGGGATTGAAGGCGGTCCAACAAGCTTATGCGCCACATATAGATTTAGGCGCGGGATCATATTATGATCAGTTGGCCATATTCCAAAGTAATTTATCCTTGGAGTTTATTACCGGTTATCTGGTTGAGTATTCACTGTCGGCCGACAATGTATTTGTATTTATCTTAATTTTCAATTCGTTTGGGGTTCAGAAGCGATATTATAAAAAGATATTGGTGTGGGGGATCTTAGGCGCGATTGTGTTGCGTCTGATTTTTATCTTTTTGGGCGCTGCCTTACTTCAGAAATTTGATTGGATTATTTATTTGTTTGGGGCATTTTTGGTTTATACAGGGATTAAGATTTTGGTATCGAAAGAGCATGAAGAGGAGATTGATACGGCAGATCATCCGGTAGTTAAATTACTTTCGAAGTATTTCAATGTGTATAAGCGAAATGTGATTGGGCACTTTTTTGTTCGATTTAAGAAAACGGGGAAAGTATTTATTACGCCCATATTTGTGATTGTAGTTGTGATTGCTTTCACCGATATTTTGTTTGCCGTGGATTCGATTCCTGCTATTTTCTCGATTTCGAAGGATCCGTATATCGTGTTTTTTAGTAATGTGTTTGCGGTGATGGGCTTACGTTCGTTATTCTTTTTCTTGTCGAGTTTGATGGGGTTATTCCGTTTCTTGCCGATGGGTTTGGGGGTGCTCCTCAGTTTTGTTGGATTGAAGATGATTGGTCATCATTATCTGGAACAATGGGGTTTTGGAACCTTGTCTTCGTTGGGTGTAATTCTCGGAATTCTTACCGTCAGCATCGGAATGAGCCTTTTATTCCCTGAGAAAAAATAATCAGTATTTTATCAGTTTTAAATTAGGTGAAACTGCCTTAAAACGTGATTTTTGGTAACGCTGCCGGGGTCGAAGACCCCGGCAGCGTTTACCCCACTTGCCATTCGCGAACTAATTTCCGGTACTGCAGTGGCGTTTCGTTCATGTATTGTTTGAATTGTTTATTAAAGTGCGAAAGGTTCCCGAAGCCACTCTCAAAGCAGATTTCTGCCATACTTAATTGGCTATTGCGTAATAATTCGCAAGCATGTTTGATCCGAAATTCAGTCACCATTTCTACAAAAGTCTTCTTGGTCACTTTCTTAAAATAACGACAAAATGCGGTTTCGGTCATGTTGGCTAAATGTGCAACCTCATCCAAATGTACCTCTTGCGTGTAATTTGCAATCACATAGGCATACACGCGATTGATTCGTGCGAGATCAACAGCTGATAATGCATAGCTAGAATCATTTGACTCAATCAACTGCGCATCCGATCCCGCCTGACTTAGCTGATGTAATATGTTTAAAAACGCAAGCATACGAGGAAATGGAGCTAAATCCCCCAGCTGCATTAACTCCCGCGCCACACGATCTTGCGTAGGCCCCTGAATCGCCAATCCACCACGGGCCTTATCAAATAGCTGTCGGATTGCTGCGCATTCTGGCCTCGCTAGAAAATCAGCACCTAAAAAATCTTTTCTAAAATGAACAACGAGGGCTTGAGCGGCATGGGGAGCGTCCTCGGCGGCCAACCAGTCTTTGCGGTGATTTTGCCAACAATGTGGTACGTTTTCGCCCAATAGAACTAAGTCTCCAGGGCCAAAGTCGGTAATTTGATTACCAATAAATCGTTTGCCTGTTCCTGAAATAATGAGTGTTAATTCAAATTCTGGATGAAAATGATAGGGCGCATCAAACCGGGCTTGAATCACTTCTTTCAATTGGATGGAGCTTCCCGTAGGTTCTCCCAAATGCTCTAAACTCGCCTTCATTGTTTTATCAAATTACCTGATTCGCGCTAAAATATATGTGCTTCAGGTAAAATTGCATTATTATTGGCAAATATTCAGGTAGTCCTTGCCATAATATTTTTCAAATTTTGTGCATGCTCACAAATCATTATACCCTCGGCGCTGATCAAATAGCTGAATTTCAGCAAAATGGCCACATTTATTTGCCAAATATTCTTAGTAAGGAAGTTCTTGAGCCCTATCGGCAAGCGATTCTTACTTGGTCCTCTGAATTTCAAGCCAAGCAAAAGCCTATAGAAGAACGCGACACCTACGGAAAGGCATTTTTACAAATGATGAATTTGTGGGAGGAAGATGCGAAAGTTCGGGAATTTGTGTTGGCCAAAGATGCGAAAGTTCGGGAATTTGTGTTGGCCAAGCGATTTGGCCAAATTGCGGCGGATCTATTAGGCGTCAAAAAAGTGCGTCTATATCATGATCAGGCACTATTCAAGGAGCCAGGTGGCGGTTTGACACCTTGGCATCAGGATCAATATTATTGGCCACTTGAAACACCCAAAACCGTAACCATGTGGATGCCATTGGTAGATATTTCCGAAGGCATGGGGATGCTAACTTTTGCGTCAGGAACTCAGCAGGTTGAATTGCCCCCGATGCCCATATCCGATGAATCAGAGGCAAAGATTGCTGCTTTTGTACGGGATCAAAAATTCCCTATCGTGTGGGCTGGACGTTGCATGCAGCACCCGGAAATGAATCGAACACCATGCGAGAAGTAATGACTGTGATTTTTATGGATGCAGACGCCACTGTTATGGAACCTAAAAATCCAAATCAAGAAGCTGATCGTCAGCGGTGGCTATCCGGCTATGAACCAGGCCGAAAAGTAGATTCACCTTTGAATCCCATCGTTAATTAACTAGGAAGCGGAGGACATTTGCACTTTTTCTTTCGTTTCAAAAATGAGAAAAAGCCCTTTTTCTTTTGGTAAACTTTAGGTTTGGCATAGGAAAAATGAGTCAATCTTGCGGACACGACAGACGCTTCCGATTCGTGAAACGAACCTGAAACGAGTATACATGTCCACAAGACAATGACTTTTTTCATTATTTTAACCGTGCTTTAAAGTAGGTGGTTGCCATCTTCCATGCCTCTTCAGTCGCTGCTTTATCATACGCTGGGTTGGACGGATTAGCGAATGCATGCTCTGCATCGAATGATTTCACTTGAATTCCTTTACCTGCTGATTTCATATTAGCCTCAAATTCCGCGACAATCGCTGGAGAAATGAATTTTTCCCGACCAGCAAATAAGCCCAATACATCCGTGTTTAATGTTTTTAATTGATCGACATCCTTAACCGGCATGCCATAATACATCACACATGCTGCTGCCTGTGTTCCAGCTAAGATGGATGCTTTTAATGACAAGCCACCTCCGAAACACCAGCCTACGGTGGCGATTTTAGCTTTAGGGCCAACGAACGCTATGGCACCTTTAATGATATTTTCTAAACGTAAGGGATTAGCGCCGCCCATGTATTTACCTGCTTCCTCACGTGTGGTGGCTACTTTACCATCATACATATCGATTGCGAGAACATTGACATTTCCTAAATCCGTGTAGAAATGTTCAGCTTCGCGTTTGATGTGATCATTTAAACCCCACCATTCTTGAAATACAAATAACGTGTAGTTGGTTGGCTTAGCAGCCTTGATGTAAAATGCATTTGCTTGCTGACCATCCGGAGTAGTAAAGGTGATCATTTCTCCGCCGGCCTGGCTAACGTGCGTGTATGGTTTCGGTAATTTGTGGGAGCGTTGAAAGGCTTTGTTCGAAGCCATTAATTGCATTTCGTCTTTTGTAACGAAGCAACATGATTGGCCAAAGGCGTAAACACTTACAAAAATGAGCGCAATTGTGGTGACTAGTTTGTTCATGGTAGAAATATTTGAGGAAATTTATGAATAAAATTGGCATTTAGCCTATCTTGCAAGACCTATTGTTTAAAATTATCAACTATGAAAAAGAATTTGTTCGGCTTAGGCCGAGTGATGTTTGCCGTTATCCTAAGCATAACATCAATCTCCATTGCCTTTGCTCAAGAGGCTAACCCATTAAAAGGTCAAAAAGTTTTGGTCTTTTCATTAACCAAAGGCTTCCGCCACAGTTCAATTAAGCCAGGTCAAATTGCCTTGTTTAAATTGGCCAAAGAAAAAGGTTTCTCTGTGGACACAACAGAAAATCCAGACAAATTCACCGAGAACAACTTGAAAAAATACCGTGTGGTAATTTTCATGAGTACCACGGGGAATGTGTTAAATAGCCAACAACAAAATGCATTTGAGCGTTACATTCAAGCAGGAGGAGCCTATTTTGGTGTACATGCTGCAACAGATACAGAATACGATTGGCCTTGGTATAATAAATTAGCTGGTGGCCAGTTTGCTTCTCACCCAGGTCGTCCAAATGTTCAAAAAGGAACATTTACAACGGTCGATAAAACACATCCATCAACGGCACATATGCCAACAACCTTTGATCGTACGGATGAATTCTACGATTTCAAAAACTTCAATAAAGATGTGAAGGTGCTTGTTACATTGGATGAAAAATCATACAAAGACGGCAAAATGGGTGATTATCACCCCATGGCTTGGTATCACGAGTTTGATGGCGGGCGTGCATTTTACACAAACTGGGGCCATACACATGAGACATTTGATGAGCCTTTAATTATCCAACATATTTGGGGAGGCTTACAATGGGCAGCTTCAGGTCCAGCAATCAACTTTAACAAGCCATTGCGCACGGGTCCACTTCCAGAAGATAACCGTTTCTCAAAAACAATCTTAGATAAGAATTTGGATGAGCCTACTGAATTAGCCTTGACAGATGGAGGCAAGATTTTTTATGGCGAGAGAAAAGGTAAATTAAAGATGTACGATCCTAAAAAAGGGAAAGTCAAAGTCGTAGCTGATTTAAACGTTTTTTCTAAGTTTGAGTACGGCTTAATGGGCGTAAACGTAGATCCGAACTATAACAAAAATCACTGGATTTATTTATTCTATTCTCCGCAAACAGGTCAAGCAGATACGGCTCAACACTTATCTCGTTTTGTGTATGATGACGTCAAAGACACGTTAGATATGAGCAGCGAAAAAGTATTATTACGTGTTCCTGTTAAGCGTGATGGCTGCTGCCATACCGGCGGTTCCATTGCTTGGGATAAAGCTGGTAATTTATATTTGTCAACCGGTGATGATACGAACCCATTTGATTCGAATGGCTATGGACCGATCGACAATCGCGACAAGCGTTCCGGTTGGGATGCGCGAGCTACTTCTTCAAATACGAATGATTTACGTGGAAAGATTTTACGTATAAAGCCAACGGATGATGGTAAATATACCATTCCGGCTGGTAATTTATTCCCTCAAGGTATCTATCACGCAAAACCAGAAATTTATGTAATGGGTAATCGTAATCCATATCGGATTGCAGTAGATCAACATAACGGATACTTGTATTGGGGAGAAGTAGGGCCAGATGCTGGTGAAGATTCTCCTAAGTATGGTTCAAAAGGACATGATGAAGTTAACCAAGCACGTGAGGCAGGTTATTTCGGTTGGCCTTTATTTGTGGCTGATAACCGTCCATACAATCAACGTGATTTCAATAAAGATTCAACTTGGGCCAAGTTCAATCCCAATGCTCCTGTAAATGATTCACCTCACAATACAGGTTTTGCGCATTTACCTAAGGCACAAAAAGCATTTATCTATTATCCATATGGAGATTCTCCTGAGTTTCCAGTGATGGGAAAAGGTTCTCGTAATGCGATGGCTGGTGGTGTTTATTACCATGGAGATTATCCAAAAGATTCAAAAGTAAAATTACCAGCTTATTACGATGGTAAATTATTTGCGTATGATTGGTCTCGCGATTTGGTCTATACCGTAAGTATGAAAGCCAATGGAGATTATATTGAAATGGAGCGTTTCTTACCTGGAACTACATTTTCACATCCAATGGATTTTGCTTTCTCTAAAGAAGGATCAATCTACGGTTTAGAATATGGTCCAAATTGGTTCGCTCAGAACGAAGAAGCTGTCCTGTTCAAATTGGAATATAACGCAGGGAATCGCCCACCAAAAGTTGTTGCTTCTGCTAGTAAAAAAGAAGGTGCAGCTCCCATGCAAGTTAAGTTCTCGTCGGAAGGAACGTTAGATTACGATAAGGATCCAATTACCTATTTGTGGAATTTTGGAAATGGACAAACAAGTTCTGCAGCTAATCCAACACATACATTTACGAAGGCTGGCATTTACAATGTTGTGTTGAAAGTAAAGGACAATAAAGGAAATTCAAACACGTCATCCATTCGTGTAAAAGTTGGCAATGACGTACCTAAAGTAGACGTTCAAATAGATGGAAATAAAACCTTCTATTGGAATGACAAATCTGTTAAGTATCAAGTTTCCGTAGAGGATAAAGAAGATGGTTCTTTAGCTTCAAACAAAATTGCGGAAGAAGATGTCGTTCTAAACATTAACTACCTACAAGGCTACGATAAGACTTTAATTGAACAAGGACACAAATCCAATACAACGTTCTCTAATGGAAAGCGATTAATTGATTTATCTGATTGTAAGACATGTCATGCGGTTGAGAAAAAATCAATCGGACCTGCTTACAAGGAAATTGCGAAGAAGTATCGTGCTAGTTCACAAAATATTGATGAGCTTTCAAAGAAGGTCATTAGCGGTGGCGGCGGAGTTTGGGGAGAACAAGTGATGGCAGCTCACCCACAAGTTTCTAAAGCTGATGCTCGTGAAATGGTGATTTACATCTTAGGTCTTTCAGATGCGAAGAAGGCATCTCAGCCAGTAAAAGGAACTTATACAACTTCAGATAAAGGCAAGCCAGGAACATTTATTTTCTCTGCATCTTATACTGATAAAGGAAATGGGAAAATGGCTCCTGCAACTGGTCAGAAAGTGGTAACCTTGCGCGATGCTAAAGTTGCTGCAGGTTCACTAGATGGTAGCGCCAAAATCATGAAAACGAAAGTTGATGGTTTAGGTGAAATTGTGGTGGCTGTTGGCGATCAAGGTTATGCTTCCTTCAACCAAATAGATTTAACTGGAATTAAGAATATTCAAGTTTCAGCGTTTGTATTAGCTGGTCAAACAGTTGGTGGAAAATTGGAATTACACTTAGGAAGCCCAACAGGTAAACTGGTAAGTAGTGTGGATATTCAAAAAGTGGGTCAGGTAACATTACCAGTTTCTGTAACAGGAATCAATGATCTTTACTTTGTGTTTTCAAATCCGACTGCGGGCGACAAGCCACTATATGCTTTGAAGGATTTCTACTTTGAGAACTAGTTTTTCAATGCCCCCAGGTTGAAATCTGGGGTTATAAACAAATGATTATTAACCCTAGGCTTTACCTAGGGATTTGATGCAAATAGAAAGAGGCCCCATTTGAACTGCACCCAAAAAGTTGTCTAACTTTTTGGGTGCAGTTCAACTTCGCCCCTTTTTTGTCCAACCTATTTAAATAGACTTAATATCCCTGCCGTATCATATACTAACCACTCTTCTTTGATTTTACCATCTTTCATTAAATCTACAGCATTGATTAAAACCTTAACCGTTTTATCACCCTTTGTCAATACCGCATTTTGATAAGAAATCACATAATTATCGACTGAAGACATATTTTTTGTTTTATGAACGTATTCCCAAATGGGGGCTACCCTATCAAATTTAACGGAAATACCATTAGATTTTAATGCCATCAAAAAACCAATATTCTGAGTTAAATTTTTGATTTCCTGGTTATCATGAAACTTAACCTCAGGCGCATAAAAAGATTTATAGGCTGTTGTATCCATAGACTCTAAGGCTTTAATTGATTTTAATATCCAATTTGTATTAGGTGAATTTTCCAAGCTGTACCCAGCATCCTCTCCTTCAATGGGGGTAGCTGATTTTGATTTAAGGGTTGATTGAGCAGTTGCGATACTTGAAACGCATAGCAATAGTAGAACTAATTTTTTCATGTAGAAATTTTTTAAGTTAGAAAACCTAAAATTGGAAAAACAGCCCACTTTCACCAAGCGACCTGTTGTTAGAAATGTTCCATTTTGCTAAGTTGGAACAAGTTGAAATAGGCAGATTTTATTTATCTTGGAATGAAAACAATATAATTTCGCGTATGGGCATTATTTTCCCTTTGTTTGGGATATTCACTTCCTTTCTTCTGATTTACTATTTTAGCTCATTGAATAAATCAAATGGTTATCTAGCCCTGTTCTTTTTGATTTGCAATTGGATAGTTTTGATTTATTTCGGTCTGCATTATACAAAAGATCCATTTTGGGAAGGCATCTGTTTTGTACATTGGTTACCCCTCTCTTACTTAGTGGGTCCTTGCCTATTTTATTATGTCAAAACAACCATTTCGGGTAATCATAAACTGGAGAAAGTAGATTTCCTACACCTCCTACCGGCTATATTAGTATGCATTAATTGTCTGCCGTTCACGCTACTTCCTTTTAATGATAAGGCCAAAATCGCTCACGAAATTATCAATGTCACAGAAAAATACGACCTTGATTTTCTATTTATTTCCTTTGGCAGTATCCTCGTCTCCAGAACACTTCACCTACTTTTTTACTGTATTTTGTCTATCGGTTATTTTGTTATTTATACTAGGAGAACAAAAGATCAGATAGGGATTTTGAGCACAAACCATACCATGTTGAAAAGATGGATATATTTGCTTTGTGCCATTCAGGTAATCATTTCAAGCAATAGTTTCTTACATATGTTAACGGTGGTGGGCATCCGTTTTGATTTTGAAAGTGAAATTTATGCGCAAATATTTACATCAAAAAATCATTATTTTGGAATAGCTGGTGGTGGATTTTTCCTGCAGAATGTCTTCCTTTTTCTTTTTCCCAAAATTCTTTTTGGGAATATCTCCTATAATCCAGCGAAACAAAATCTACTAAATGATTTCAAATCAATAATACCTAAGAAACGAAATCAAATAGAATATGACCCCGAGATTGATATTGAAATTACGCACTACCTAGAATCGCACCCCTATCTGAAAAAGGATTTTTCTTTAGCTCAAATGGCTTTTGACCTCAAAATCACAGAAAGAAATCTATCTTATTATTTTAATGTAAAACAGCAGACGACTTTTAGTCAATGGCGGAAGAAGCATCGAATAAACTATGCTATTGAACAACTAAACTCAGGTGTAAGTCAAAAATTTACGCTCGAAGCCATTTCTTCCAATGCTGGATTCGCTTCTAGATCAAAATTCATTGATGCCTTTAAAGAGCAAGTAGGAGTAACTCCCTCTAAGTACATAAAATCACTTGAAAATAAGTAACCTCCTGAAAATACAATTACAGGAATCAAAAAAGGGGCCTCTGTTTATTTAGGAGGATTCTCATCCATTCGGATGGCTTTGATGTATAAGTTTTCTACTTTCTTTCGTGCCCAATCAGTTTTACGAAGAAAGGTTAAACTCGAGTTGATGCTGGGCTCATGCGCAAAACAATTGATTCGAATGCGACTAGCTAGTCCTTCCCAGCCGTATTTGTCTACTAAATATTCGATAATAAATTTAAGCGTTTTGCCTTCTAATGGATCCATCGTTTATACTCTTTCAGATAGTTCTAACCAGCGTAATTCTTTTTCTTCAAGGGTGTTTTTTAAGACTTCAATTTCCTTAGCCCAGTTGGCCAACAGCTGAAAATCGTCTGAACCGCCATTCAATTTTTCAATCAAAGCTTCTTTTTCAGTCTCCAATTTAGCCATTTCTTTTTCTAAATCTTCAAACTCTTTTTGCTCTTTAAAGCTCAATTTGGCACCTTTTTGAACCGAGACTACCTC
>JBEDFG010000062.1:0-7193 GCA_041175285.1 Bacteroidota bacterium
CAGAACTTGCCGTTGGCCTCATGCTATTAGCCGCCGCTCCCGGTGGTCCTTCCGCAAATTTATATAGCCATATGGCCAATGGCGATGTGGCATTAAACGTTTCTTTGACCGCACTTAACAGTCTTTTTTCCATCATTTCCATAGGTGTGATCGTCAATTTTTCGATGGCTCATTTCATGCAAGCCGATGCTTTTGTACCCTTGCAATTCCAAAAATTACTTGAAGTTTTTATCCTCATCGTGACACCTATAGCCATTGGAATGTTACTTAAATTCTATTTTCCTATCAGGGCAATGCAAGCTGAAAAGTATGTAAAAATGGCATCTGGGGCGTTTTTGGCTCTATTAATTATCTTAGCCGGCTTAAAAGAAATAGATCATTTGTGGGAAGATTTTGGCATTGTAGGCGGTGCCGCCCTCCTGTTTAACCTTGGCTGCCTTGGGGTTGGCTATGGACTTCCGCGACTTTTCAAACTCCCGAAAAGACAAGCCATCGCCATCTCCATGGAAGTGGGCATACATAATGGATCACTCGCTATTTACATCGCACTCAGTATTTTACACAGCGGAACGATGACCATACCCGCCGTTGTATATAGCCTCATCATGTTTATTACAGCGGCGATTTTTGCGATTTGGTCGCAAAAGAGGATTGCCAACTAACCTTTTTGTAAATTTATGGCCATGAAAAATTTACTATTCCTATTCGCATGTATCTGTTTACTGCACCCTGCTCTTGGCCAAAAAGCCCCACTGCCCGTCGAGGTCATGGCGGGCAACAACCGCGCCAACCTACTGATTATTATCAATCGCCCGATCGACTCTGCCGGGAAATTCAACTTTTTTAATGTGACAGTTGGCGCTGCCGATTATAATAACACCCCGAGTGAAACGGAGATTGTTCTAAATAATTCAATCACCTACGCATTGGGAAAAGGGTTTTCAGCAGCATCTGGACTACAATGGCATTATAAGTTGGGGTTTGTGCCAACGGTCGGTTTTCAGTTTTTAAAAGCTAGTCCTGATTATCTGATTGTCATTTTTCCTACCTATAATTTTAAGCCTACTGGCGCGTTTGAAACCGTTGCCCTTGCTGAATATAAACCAAAATTATCCGACAAACTGCGCTTATACACGCGATTGCAAGGCTTACTTGTTCGTGATATCGAACATGGCGTCCACGCGCGTAGTGGAACTAGCCTTCGTGCGGGATTGACATTTGATAAATTTACGGTTGGCCTTGGCTCTAATTTTGATGCTTATGGGCCCCTTAAATTCGAAAAGTCAAATCATGGTTTATTCTTTCAAATGCGCTTATGATCCAAAAACTTATTAATCAAATTGCCGAAATGGAATCCCTGATTCCAATGGCAGAAACTCAAAATTTGGACATTTCTCATGCGACTGTTGGCTGGCACCTAGCGCACAATATTTTAGTTTTTAACCAAGTCATTTCAGCAGTTGCGAAGTCTGATCCGGCCAATTATAAGCCAAGATTTTCTTGGAATAAATTCGCTATTTTCCTCACGAAACGCATTCCTCGCGGAAAAGCAAGAGCTCCTAAAGCTGTTGAACCTACGCCAGATATGGATTTGAAGGAAGCGCTTGAACGCGCAAGTCTCGCTCTATTAAATCTCATGAGCCTAGATCCCAATCAGTTTTTTCCTCACCCCTATTTTGGCGATTTAAATCGAGGGAAAACCATCAAGTTTTTGTGGATTCACACAGAACACCATTTGAAAATTGCACGAGAAATACTCAAAAAATAAAAACGCCATCCGAATTTCAGACAGCGTTTTGATACTACACTTCATCAACAAACTAAATAACGTTTTAAAGTAAAAACAAAAGTCTATTATTCCAATAGATTTTAGCTAGTTTAAAAAAGATTTTTTCGTTCGGCAATTAATTTATCTAACGCTGAGCGAATTTCAGCTGTCAATTCGCCCACCTCTCGTCGTGTCTCTAACCCGATTGGGAAACCCATGCTGGCTAACACATATTTCGCGCTAGTGGGATAAGCGGTATGCATCAGTTCCATATGTTTACACATAAATTCTTGAATGCGCTGACCTTGCTCGGGCGCACGACATAATTCAACAATAAGATCCGGGAAATAGTTGCCCTGAATGCAAGAAAGCCCCATTGATCCTGCTTGTAACGAAGCAACGGCATGTTCAATATAGGCGTCATATACCCCAAACACGTGCCCTCGACCTGCGTCAATTTTAGCTTCTACAGCAGCTAGGGAAAGCGAGGTGTCCTTATGATAACAAAGCCGACCAGTCGCCAATAAATCCTCCAAAACCGGCAAACTAATCAGGCGTTTATAGGGAACAGGACATTCATAAATACCAAATGGAATCCCTGGAGTTAAGTCCAGCCAGGCATGTACACGTCCCAAAAATGTTGCATCTGATTCTGCTTCTGAGACAAATTGATTATTCAGAATAATGACCGCATCCACCCCAAGCGCATATACTTGTTTTGAAAATGTAGCCATATCTTCGATTGGACCTCCCAAAGTTCCTGTAGCAACCACCGGCACCCGACCCGCAACTTGCTTGACAACGGTGTCGATGACCAATAAACGTTCTTCAGAATTAAGTTCATACATCTCACTCGACAGGCAATTGGCAAATAATCCCACCGCACCTTGTTCGAGGTAAAATTCCGTTAATTGGCGCAGACAAGGTACATCCACAGCCATATCAGGTGTAAATGGCGTGAGCATGACCGGTATGAATCCCTTGGGTATGATCATCTTTTTATCAGCCAAAATTGTACAAAAACTCCTAGGCCGACTATTGTCAATGTTCCCACAACTACCGTCATTTTAGAGTCAAAAGGACTCTGGTAAGCCTCAGGGACCAAGTCTTTAAACGACATCCAGGCAATGACTATAACACCGATTATTGCCGCTATTTTCGCCGCCGTATTGGATACCTGTTTCGCTAAAAAACCGAGTAAAAATATTCCAAGCATACCACCGGCAAAGATTCCAGATAGTTTCCACCAGACATCCAACAGACTTTTCACCCCAATCATACTTATCCCAAAAACAATCCCTAAACATCCCATGACCACGGTTGAAATCAGCAAGACACGTAATTGTTTTTTGGGGGACAAATCGGGTCTAACATAACGAAGGTATATGTCTTTCAAAAATACAGTCGCAGAGCTATTCATTCCAGAACTCATGGTGCTCATTCCGGCCGATAAAAGTGCTGCGAGTAGTATTCCGAGCAAGCCTTTTGGAATCTGGGTTTTCATGAAAAAGGGCAATACACGATCTGCATAATCGGTGGCTTTTAGCGCCTCCATGCTCAAGTTTTTTTCCAAGGCGACCTGCTGTTTCAGCTCTAAAATAAGTGCTGGATTTATATCATAATAGGCATATAATGCGGTGCCAATGAAGAAAAATAAAAATGAAACAGGAACGTAATAGATAACGCAAAGCCATATACTTTTGGCAGCATCCTGTGTATTTCTCGCCGTATGGTATCGTTGAATGTAGTTTTGATCAATACCAAAATTTGTCAAATTGATAAAAAATCCATAACTCAAAATCACCCAAAATGAACTCGTTGTCAAGTCGGGCGCGAAGCTTCCTAAACTGAATTTTTCATCGCGCTGTCCAATCTCAATTACATGAGAAAAACCGATTTGATTCGTTATGATTGCTAAAATCAACAAAGCTCCTAAGGTTTTCAATATTGCCTGAATCACCTCTGTCCATATAACAGCTTCCATGCCGCCCAAGACCGTATAACAGATGATGACCAATCCAGATACCAAAATAATGCCCTCCATCTGAATGCCTGTCAGCGCATTAATCGTTAGCGCCAATCCGTAGAAGATAGTCCCCATGCGAGCCAACTGGGTCATGATAAAACACACCATGGCATACGTCCGCGCCCATGCCCCAAAACGCTCTTCCAAATGGGAATACGCGCTTATTGCTTCACCATTCCTATAAAAAGGGACAAATAATTTAGTGGCCACAATAGCGGCCAATGGGATAGATAAACTAAAAACAAAGGGATTCCAATTGCTTCCAAAAGATTTTCCCGGATCACCCAAAAAGGTAATCGCACTCAAAAATGTGGCATAAAAGCTTAATCCTAGTGCCCAGCCCGGAATTTGACCAGAGGCCGTTGTAAACTGCTCCGAACTTTTATTTTTTCTAGCGAAATAGATTCCCACCCCAATCATACTGAGGAGGTATAAACCAATAATCGCTAAGTCGAGATTAGACATATTATAAGGTCATAATGACGTGCTTAATTTTCTTACGTTTCCACGTATAGGTGATGTGGACTTTGCCATCTGCCGACTGTATAACTGCCGGATAGGAGAATTCACCATTCGGCTCGCTTTCTAACACAGCAATATCTTTCCAGCTTTGCCCATCGGAAGAAATGGCCACATTCAATGGGCTGCGTCCTTTTTTCGTATTGTTGTAAATGATGATGTGCCGACCGTCTTTTAAAGTCACCGCATCGATACCCGAGTTCGGGTTTAATAAGGTGGTTGGTGATAAGGCCGACCAGCTTTTGCCATTATCATTAGATGTGCTTTGTAGCACAAAGTCATTTTCAGACCGACAGACTAATTGTAGTTTTCCATTTGGCAATTTCAATATGCTCGGCTGGATGGCAGAAGTTGTGACCCCATCATTCAGCGCCTCAGTTCGTGACCAAGTTTTTCCTCCATCTTTCGTGAATTCCATATGCAGTCGCCAGTCGTGATCTTCCGAACTTGAGGGGCATAATAATGTGCCATCGGCTAATAATTCCGGTTTGTTTTTGATGGGCCCATAAATGTCTTTGGGTAATCGCTCTGCTGCCGACCAGCTTTTGCCGCCATCGTATGAGCGTTTTAGCATTCCCCACCATTCATCAGGCGCAGGACCGTCTTTGTAAAATAAGATTAATTCTTTGCCTGGCATTTGGAACAAAACAGGGTTCCAAAGTGGGTAGCGTTTCCCGTTACCCTGAATGCCATTGGCCACCTCCACGGGTTTTGTCCAGGATCCATGACGGAAATAACTAAACCAAATCGCTACGTCCGGATGTTTTTCATGCGTCCCACCAAACCAAGCTGCCGCAATTCCTTCCGGAGTTTCCACTAAAGTAGACGCATGGCAGGAAGGGAATGGAGCATTTTCATAAATGAATGAGGCTTGTTCAATTGTTTGGGCATGTACGCGCGGCATCGCCAAGCCTAAAAGGCAAAGTAAGATTAGTTTTTTCATAGGTTTAGTAGCACCCCAGGTTTTTTATTCCATAGAGGTTTTAACAAAACTAAATGGAAAAAAACAATTTCAAATACCTTAGAAAAAATTTATCAACTAACTGATTTCGATGCCGATATCGCTGAGCAAGCCCGACAAACCTTCTCTTGAAAATTTGGCCTTTTTCAATCGATTCAAAGAGGGCGAAATGGTGTAATTGAACGCCGAACGGAAGTCGGCCTTCTCCAAAATTGTTCGATCAAACAGGGCGCCAGCCAAATCACATTCATCGAATTTGGCCTCAGAAAAATCTGCTTCGGTCAAGTCAACTTCATGCATGACACAATGACGGAAGCTCGTTTTTTTGCTTTTTGTTTGATAGAAAGACGACAAATTCAGGACACATTGCGTGAACTGATATTCTAATAAGAAGGGGTTACACGTTTCGAAATGGAGCCCCTGCATTTTGCAACCCGAAAATTCAACCTGTTGTAATGAAGTGCCGCTTAGTTTAACTAAAGACAAATTGCAATCCTCAAATCGACAGCCCACAAATTGAAAATTCTTCCAATCTGCCCCCGCTAGATTACATGATTTAAAGGTGCAATTTTCATATTCTCCAAACGCAAGTACAGTGCATTTTTCGAAAAGCTGGTCGGCGATGTACGGTTTATCCATCCAACTAAATTACAAAAATTCAGGGCAGACGTAGATTTGAATCTCAAAAAAAACACGCATTTTTACGAAAAACCAATGACTATGAAAATCAAAATCTTACTTTTAGCCCTTGTGGTTAGCGTGCCCGCATTGGCGCAAAAATTATACACGTATCCGATCGGAGTTCAAGCGTATACCTTCCGAAAACATTTCCCGAATAGTACCGAAAAAACGCTCGATATCATCAAAAACATGGGGATTACAGAGCTGGAAGGTGGAGCCACCAAAGGTTATACCCCTGAACAATTCAAGCAAATGTGTGCGGATCGCGGAATCAGCATTCCGTCAACTGGCGTAGATTTCAACGAATTAGCTAATCCCCAAGCGGCTGTGGAGCGTGCCAAAATTCTAGGTTCAAAATTTGTGATGTGTGCTTGGATTCCACACAAGGGAACTGATTTTACGCTGGAAGACGCCCAAAAAGCGGTAGCTCTTTTTAATTCAGCTGGTAAAGTTTTTAAAGAAAACGGCATTACATTTTGCTACCATGATCATGGTTATGAATTTCATGCATATGAAGATGGTACATTGATGGACTACATCATCAAAAATACGAATCCGGAATATGTGTCTTTTGAAATGGATGTGCTTTGGACAATGCATGGAGGTGGTGCGGATATGCCTGTTAAATTATTGAAGAAATATCCGAACCGTTGGAAGTTAATGCACGTGAAAGATTTGCGTAAAGGTATCACGGGTAATTTGACGGGGGGCACGCCGGCGGAAAATGACGTTCCTGTTGGTACTGGTCAAGGAGACTGGAAAGCAATCATTAAATTGGCTAAGAAAAATGGTATCGAACATTGCTTTATCGAAGACGAAAGTGACAAAGAATTGGAATATGTTCCCATGAGCATCCATTATTTGAAAAGCTTGTAATATTTTCTCTATTTTTGTTGGGTGGTCTCATATCAAATGGGCCACCCTTTTTTTATGAAAAAAATCGTCCTTTTTTGCCTTTTGGCGTTACCTACATTTGCTCAGGAGCAACATCGTCCCCGTTTACATTTTACGCCTCCGAGTATGTGGATGAATGATCCAAATGGCTTGTTTTATGCCAAAGGAACCTATCATTTATACTATCAATATTACCCGAAAAGTACGGTTTGGGGGCCCATGCACTGGGGACATGCCACGAGCACAGATTTGTTACATTGGAAACATCAGCCAATTGCCTTGTATCCAGATTCGTTGGGCTTGATTTTTTCGGGCTCAGCCGTGGTGGATCATCAAAATACAGC
>JBEDFG010000063.1:0-7453 GCA_041175285.1 Bacteroidota bacterium
CCTTCCTCGCGGATGATTAGGTTATTGAAGTCCTCTACAGTCGTCAAACGACCTTGTGTACGAACCGTTAATTCCGTGTTATTACCTTCGATACTACCTGACGGAAGTTCGATATTTTGTTTGGTCAGGGCACTAACAATGTCAGGTGCCGTTAAGCGGAACGAGGCTAAGCGTTCTGGGTCAATATGCAAACGCATCGCATATTTCTTTTCGCCCCACATTTGAACAGAAGAAACCCCTGGAATGGTTTGAAGTTTCTCTTTCACATTACGTGTCGCAATCTCATTTAGACTTAGTAAATCACGTGTGTTTGAATAGATATTTAGATTGTAAATCGGGTTTGAATCCGCATCTGCTTTGGATACAACAGGTGGATCTACGTCTTTAGGCAGGAGGGCCATCGAGCGAGAAACACGGTCACGAACGTCATTGGCAGCATCCTCAATATTTACAGCTAAATCAAATTCCACCGTAATATTTGAGCGACCATCCCGACTCGAACTGGAAAGCGTTTTAATCCCGGCAATACCATTGATTGATTCCTCCAATGGTTCAGTGATTTGAGACTCGATGATGTCTGCATTCGCCCCCGTATAACTTGTCTGCACGGTAACGACTGGCGGATCAACGGAAGGATATTCACGAATACCCAAATAGGAATACCCAATCAATCCAAAGACGATGATCGATACCGACATCACAATGGATAGGACAGGGCGTTTAATACTAGTTTCTGATAAAGAGGCCATATGTTATGCTAGGTTTTTTTGAGGTAGTTGGGCGTAGACATCCTCGAACGTTAATTCGGACGCCGTGCCTTTAGAATTAAATACTATCTGCGCTATTCCATCTTGTTGGTAAGCGCCAGAATACACATTATACCGGTCGAAATTCACAAATCGGCCGCAAAGAATCAGCGCAGGTATACGAAATGCATTTGCAATATGCGCTGGCCCCGATTCTACACCAATGAAATATTCCGCATCGCGAACAATCTGTAACGTTTCGCTTAAGCTCGTTTTCCCCACAAGCGATTGGAATTTAGGGGATTGATAGGAAAGAGGTTCGATGACACCGATTTCAATCACATGGACATCGTTTTCTGCGATGATTTGATCAAGTAGTTGACACCATAATGAATCCTGCCAATCGCGCATTTGTGCATTGGATTTACGATGAATCACCCAGTATGGTTTTGTTACATGGGTGTTTTTTGCACCTTTTTCAAGGTAGATATGGGGATAGCCACTTAGTTTTCCTAAGTCGGCTAATTGGGAAACTACTTCCAACAAATTGAAATGATGCAAGTAATTAGCTTTTGTTAAGCCAAGTTCCAACGCTTTTGGATTTTCTAAAAACCGACCCGGAAAAAATGCATCACTGCGCAAGTCATTCATATGTAAGTTGTAAAACACATCAAACGGATGATTTTTTGTTACATACATGCTAAATAATACACTTGGCTCATCGATTAGCCATTCGATTTTCGGATGATTTTCAAGCAATGCCCGAAACGCCGGCTTAATGATCCAAGTGATTTTAGCGTTTGGGAATTTATGGGTCAAGGCATCGATGATGGGTTCGGCCGCCACAATGTCGCCGAGGTGTTCAGCGAGTAAAATGCCCACGAACGTATCGTTCGGATGCTGACGTTTCTGACTCCGAATTTTCGTAAATAAACGGACATAGGCAATTTGAGCCGCTAGCACATGTGCTAGCTTGCGCCATTTATATTGCCATACAGACCGATTCCAGAGCATGTTAATTATTGAAGTACTTCTTTAATTTCAACTTCTCCATCGGGTTTCACTTGGATGATTCCATTGGTAATCAACGTATCACCGATGCTTAAGCCTTTGGTAATCTCTACATTTTTCTCACCACGGTTGCCCAATTCCACTTTTACAGGAACAGACTTGCCATTTTTGACCACGAATACCCGGTTACCTTTAGCTTCAGGAACGACCGCTTCCGTAGGAACCAAGATCGCGCTTCCTTTCGTTTTCAAGATCAAGTTTACTTTTGCAAATGCTCCAGGAACTAAGGTTCCAGATGGATTTGGAGCTAATGCACGAATTTGAAGTGTACGTGTTAATGGGTCGATTTTTGGGTCAATGGCGTAAACATTTCCGCGGTACATTTTTTCTTCGCTTTCTGTTACGAATTCAATCGTGCTCCCTTTGCGAATAGCTGTTGCGTATTTTGCAGGAATTGAGAATTCAATTTTCGCCGGATTTGTATTCGTTAACGTAGCTATACGAGTTGTTGGCGAAATGTAGCTTCCTAACGAAACATAACGGAAGCCAACTGTACCTGAGAAAGGAGCTAATACCGTTGTTTTCAAAATTTGGGCTTTCAAATCTTCAATATCAGCTGAAATGGTATTAACGGAGTTGACAGCGATATCATATTCACGTTGAGAAATAGCTTCTTTTTGCAAAAGGACTTTTTGGCGTGCTTCATTATCTTCCGCTAATTTCTTATTGAATCCTAATTTGCGTAGACGGGCTTGTAAATCATCATCATTGATGCGGAATAATACGGTCCCCTTTTTGACTACATCACCTTCTTTGATGTTTAATAAAATAATTCGACCTGCGATTTCAGAGCGCACCTCAACTTCTTCGTTGGCCAATATCGACCCCGTCGAGCTAATTAAATCATCTAATCGGGTGGATTTAACGACAGTAACGATGACGGCGGTTTTACCCCCTTTGCCATTCTTGTCTTTTTTGGCATCTTCCGTCTTTTCTTTACTGAAAGATTTTTTGATTTTTGGATAAAAGGCCAGTCCTAAAACGAGGGCCACGATCAAAACTCCAAGGATCGATTTCGTTACTTTATTCATGTGTTAATAGTCAAACGGTTTAAATCAAAATTTAAGTTACTGAGTTTTGCTTAGTTGGCTATCCTCAATTGTAGGTTTATTCTTTTTTTCCTTGATTTAGCCAAGGTAAAATTTGTTCGTTTTGAATTTGGTTCATAACAAAATGGCTCTGTGCATTGCCGATATTCTTGATGCTGGCCAATTTATGTAAGATAAAATTCCGGTATTCGTCCATATCTGACACGACGATTTTTAAAAGGAAATCACTATGTCCTGAAACGCAGTAACATTCTTGAACCTCAAGAAGCGACATGACGTCGGTTTCAAATTGTTTCAAATAGTCTGCGGCATGTTCTTTCAATGAAATATCACAAAATACGGTAAGCGATTTGCCCAGTTTATTCGGGTTAATCATGGCGCGATAGCCGGTGATGACACCCTCTTTTTCCATGCGTTTAATTCGTTCATGAACCGGCGTGGCGCTCATGCCGAGGCGTGTGGCCATTTCTTTATTCGACAAGAATGCATCCTCGTGCAAGAATGCCAAAATTTGTTTATCAATGTCGTCTATCTTGGCCATGGCTATTGAGGGCTAGGGACTAATGAGGCTCCTATGGAAACAACACCTGCGAGTGTATCAGTTCGCATGTATTGTTCTAGTTCAACGTGGTATTTTCCACGACGAGGGAATTTCAATCCCTTGAATATCGTATAGGTGTGACTGTACATATCACCTACGCCACCCCCTTTGGGTTTACCTGTTTTGGGATCGTAAAGAATGGCCTCGGCAAATGCTTTTTTCCAAATATTTTGAGGATATTGAATCAAACGGCAATTGAAATACAAATTGTAAAAGGGGTATTCATTTGATTGACGGATCGCAACGCGCAAATCATAGGACTTGAGCGTATCCTGAATTTCAAATGGGAAATTAAGGTGTTTTTTTTGAACCCAGCCATTGGTCGCCAATGATTCGGATTGGTCAAAAACCGCGTCTGATTGACAAGAGCTACTCAGGAGGCTTATCAATCCCATAACCCATAAAATGTTAAAGGTTACTTTCATGTTTATTAGGCTGAGGGTGCTTCTGACGATCCACCTTCACGCGGAGGTCTTGGCTTAAACTTTTTCTTAAACTTCTTTTTAAATGGCTTCGGCTGACCCGTTGCATCCGCAGCTCCACCTTCTGGTGTCGGATTTGCCTCTGCATTTGGTTGTGGCGCACGTTCTGGACGTGGTCCCCGGTTATCCGGTCTAGGACCTCTTTCTGGACGCGGTCCTCTCTCAGGTCTTGGTCCACGATTTTCGGGAGTAGAACCATCGGCATTTGGGTTGTCGCCAACTGGTCTTGGTCCTCGGTTATCGGGTCTCGGGCCACGATCTGGGCGAGAGCCTCTATTTTCAAAACGATCACGTCCTCCGCGATTACCACCTTTCCCGTTGTTAGACGCTAGTTTTTTGCCACCGTATTTTTTGTCCATCCGTTCTAAATCTGAATTCAATTCAGATAAGCTTGGTTTCTCAGCAACTGGTGCATCTGGATTTAAGTCACTAAATGACTCTGGGATGATTCCTTTTTTATTTAAGTCAATGATTTCTTTGACGCGGTCACAGCTAACTGGGATCCAAATCGCTTCTTCTCCAACGATTCCAAACCACATCATGCGTTTGAAAATATCCGTCTTCTGTAAAATGGCTTCTCCTTTTTTTGTTTTCAAACGCCCTTCGATCGTCGGGATGCTTTTAAGCGCATCCATGTACGTCTCCAATTCGTAATTTAAACAGCATTTTAAACGGCCACATTGACCACTTAATTTAACCGGATTCAGGGATAAGTTTTGATATCTAGCCGCAGAAGTGGTCACATTTTTAAAGTCGGTCAGCCACGTCGAACAGCACAATTCACGTCCGCAAACGCCTATTCCACCTAAACGGCCAGCCTCCTGGCGCGAAGAAATTTGTTTCATTTCTACCCGCACCTTAAACTCAGTGGCTAATAATTTGATCAGCTCGCGAAAATCAACGCGGTCTTCAGAAGAATAATAAAAGATAGCTTTCGTTCCATCCGATTGAAA
Organism: Bacteroidota bacterium; assembly: GCA_041175285.1. GTDB lineage: Bacteria > Bacteroidota > Bacteroidia > Cytophagales > Spirosomataceae > Aquirufa. The sequence continues at coordinate 4,903 of JBEDFG010000063.1, forward strand.
TTCAACATCCGAAAGCTTCATGTTTAATTTAAGATCCCCAATGATTTGTCGGCCTCGATACATCGTCGGCATATCACGCGCAATCATTTGAGCATGTTTTTCGAGGTCTTTTTCGCTGGCGATTCGGATGATATTCTTCAAGTTATCATCGTCTTTGATCGACTTTTTCATCAATTGCAAACGCACTAATTCGCCCTGCAATGACACAACACCAAGGTGAATTCCAGATGTCGATTCCACCATGACAGCATCGCCCGTATGAAGCATCAAGCCATTTGAATTTCTAAAATACTCTTTGCGACCGCCTTTGAATTTAATCTCTACGACATGAAAACGCTGAAATTGAGGGACATCCAAGTCGGAAAGCCAATCAAAAACATTCATTTTATTGCAACCACCTGTGCCACAACCGCCATTACTTTGACAGCCTGAAACAACTTCTCCCTCTACACCTTTGGATCCGCAGGATCCCGTTGAACACGATTTACATGCCATAATCTATTGATTCCATCGATCGCTTATCCTTTGTAACGCAGGATGTCGAGACCAATATCTCTTCTAAAGTTTTTACCTTCAAATTGGACCGATTGGGCCGCCTTTTGAGACTTTTGTATCGCCTTCTCCAGGGTATTTGAAGTTGCTGTGAGTGCAATTACTCGCCCCCCACTAGTCAAAATTTGTCCATTTTCTTCCCGCGTACCCGCCTGGAAAACTAATGCGTCTGTCACTTGGTCTAATCCACTTATCAAATCACCCTTCCTATAATCTTCTGGGTAACCGCCAGCAACAACCATGGTTGTCACGGCAAATTGCTCGGAGATTTGAATTTTTTCTTCATTCAAAGTGCCACGCGCAGCCGCAAGAAGCAAAGATAAGAAATCCGATTCGATTCTAGGTAAGACTACTTCCGTTTCGGGATCACCCATCCGAGCATTGTATTCAATCACATAAGGTTCCCCTTCGTGATTCATTAATCCAATAAAAATAAATCCCTGATAGGGGATACCTTCTTTTTTCAATCCAGCGAGCGTCGGTTTGATCACTTTTTGATCCACGACCTCCATGAATTTGGGTGTAGCGAACGGTACCGGTGAAACGGCACCCATACCACCTGTATTTAAGCCTTCGTCATTTTCGCCTATACGTTTGTAATCTTTCGCTTCCGGTAGGACTACATAATTTTCACCATCCGTTAAGACAAAAACAGACAACTCAATACCACGTAAAAATTGCTCAATCACAACTTTGGCAGATGCTGCTCCAAACTTAGCATCCAACAACATTTCTTTCAATGCGGTTTGTGCTTCTGCAAGTGTTTGCGCAATAATCACACCCTTGCCCGCCGCAAGGCCATCAGCCTTCAAGACGATGGGCAATGTCTGTTTTTCCAAATAGGTTAAACCCGCCTCGATCGTATCTTTCGTAAATGTTTCCGAAGCCGCCGTTGGCACACCATACGTATGCATAAAGTTTTTCGAAAAATCTTTACTGCCTTCTAATTGAGCACCGGCAGCTCCTGGGCCAACAATCCCCACATGCTTTAAGTCGTCTTGTGATTCAATAAAATCACGTACGCCTTTAACTAATGGTTCCTCTGGTCCTACAACGACTAATTCAATTTGGTTTTCTCTGATTACTCGAACGATTCCTTCTAAATCTGCAACGCCAACTGGCAAATTTGTGCCTAAGCTGGCCGTTCCTGGATTCCCCGGTGCAAAAAATAAACTACTTAGTAATGGGCTTTGGGAAACCTTCCACGCAAATGCATGTTCACGACCACCTGACCCGATAATTAAAACATTCATAAATTTAATTGGCTAATTCACTCAAAAACTTAATGCGCATCAAACGCAACTCTTCTTCATTAACATCCTCAATATTGCACTCATCTAACGCCTGAGCGATATTGTCGGTATCTGCCGACATGAAATATTCAAAAATTTCATCTTGCTTATCCGGCTCAATCACCTGATTGATAAAATAATCCAAGTTTAACTTCGTGCCTGAATAACATATGGTTTCGATCTCTTCGATCAATTCCGCCATACTTAATTCTTTCTGCTCAGCAATCAAGTCCAAATCGATCTTACGGTCTACTTGCTGAATGATATAAATCTTGATTTTGGATTTATTAACAGTGGATTTGACAACGACTTCCTTCGCAGTTTCAATTTCATTTTCATCAACGTACCGGATGATCGCATCTAAAAATTGCTTTCCAAACTTGACCACTTTTCCCATACCAACGCCGTTAATCTGCGCCATTTCCTCCTGCTGTGTGGTTGGATAGGTTGTTGCCATTTCTTCCAACGACGGATCTTGGAAAATGACATATGGAGGTAGGTTTTTCTCCTTGGCTACTTTTTTACGAAGGGTTTTTAATATTTCAAATAAGGCATCATCGTATGCTTTCGCCCCTAATGCTGCATTTTCCTCCTCATTTTCAGCGGTTATCGCTTCTTGCTCATAATCATGATCTCGGGAGAATGTTAGTGGATAGGAATCTTTTAGGTAGGCTTCTGATTTTTCATTCAGCTTGAGGACACCATAA
>JBEDFG010000064.1:0-7072 GCA_041175285.1 Bacteroidota bacterium
TGAATTAGCTACTATCCTTAAGGATGAGTACGGTATCGAACCAGCTGCTGCTGGTGCTGTTATGGTTGCAGGTCCTGCAGCTGGTGGCGCTGACGGTGGAGACGCTGCTGCTGAGAAAACATCTTTCGATGTAATCTTGAAAGCTGCTGGTCCTAACAAATTAGCTATCGTTAAATTAGTAAAAGACTTAACTGGTTTAGGTTTGAAAGAAGCTAAAGACGTAGTTGATGCTGCTCCAAAAGCAGTTAAAGAAGGCGTATCTAAAGACGAAGCTGAAGGTTTGAAAAAATCTTTAGAAGAAGCTGGTGCTGAAGTTGAAGTTAAGTAATCACTTACTTGATTTATAAAAAAAGGGAATGGCAACATTCCCTTTTTTTTGCTTTATTTGAACTCTAATTGCCATTTTATCCATGCACGATTTAATTCAACTCCTCCCAGATGCTATCGCAAATCAAATTGCGGCCGGAGAAGTCGTGCAAAGACCCGCTTCCGTCGTCAAAGAACTCATGGAGAACTCCATTGACGCAGGAGCAACACATATCCAACTCATCATTAAAGATGCCGGAAAAGGAATCGTACAAGTCATCGACAACGGTTCAGGCATGTCGGAAACCGATGCGCGCATGTGCTTCGAACGACACGCTACTTCCAAAATCAGAAAAGCCGAAGATCTTTTCCACATCAAAACGATGGGATTCCGTGGCGAAGCCATGGCATCCATCGCCTCCGTATCTCAAGTCGAACTGAAAACCCGACGCCCCAGCGACGAACTCGGCACCCACATCAAAATTGATGGTTCCGTCTTCAAAGCACAAGAAAACATTCAAGCCCCAATCGGGACTTCCATTGCCGTCAAAAACCTGTTTTACAACATACCGGCACGACGCAATTTCCTCAAGTCTAACCCCGTTGAAATCCGACATATATTAGACGAATTCCAACGAATCGCCCTAGCTCACCCCGAAATCTCCTTTTCATTTATCCAAAATGAACAAGAAACCTATGCCCTACCCGCTGAAAAACTCGGAAAACGCATCGTAGACCTTTTCGGAAAAAGCTATCGAGAACAACTAGCCACCTGTGAGGAAAATACAAATTACGTTTCCATCAAAGGCTACGTGGGCAAGCCCGAGCACGCAAAAAAAACACGTGGAGAACAATTCTTTTTTGTGAACGATCGATTCATTAAGAACTCCTACCTAAATCACGCCGTGATGAGCGCCTACGAACGCTTATTGCCAGATGGAGCTTTCCCCTTCTATGTTTTGTTTCTAAGCATCGATCCGCAACATATTGATATCAATGTTCACCCAACCAAAACTGAGATCAAATTCGACGACGAACGATCCATTTACGCAATCATCCAAGCAGCCGTTCGAAAGACACTTTCTATCCACAACTTAATTCCATCACTTGACTTTGATAGCAATGTCAATTTCAATAGTCACAATAGAACGGAAGGGCGTGGTCAAGAACCTCAATCTGCCTACACAGAATCGTATAAGCCAAAAGCTGCGCACGACGCCTGGAAACACTTATACGAAGGTCTACAAAACAATATAGACGCCTTCGAACAGCAGGCGCCATCCCAACAAGCCAACCTATTTGCCAGCGGAATTAATTCATTCCACGAATCCACGACGATTCAAAGCAAGGCCAATGCCTGGGAACGGGGAGTAGAATCCAACAGTAAACTGCAATATATTCAAGTATTGAATAAGTATATTATTGTTAGCATGTCCCAAGGCGCATTAGTGATCGACCAAAAACGTGCCTATCAACGAATCATGTACGATCAATTCATGGAGAATTTGAATCGAAAAAATGGTGCGTCCCAACAAGTCCTATTTCCCCAATTGATGACGATTAACCCTGCCGATCAGGTACTCTTGGCTGAAATAGGTGCAGAAATCAATGATTTGGGCTTTCGTTTAGAAACGAATGAGCAAGGTCAAATGCTTATTGTAGGTGTGCCAACAGAAATTGGTGATGAAGATGGGCAATCGATCTTAGAAGGAATTCTGGAACAAATTAAGCATGCCGCTTCCGATTTAGATGTTAAACGATCTGAGAAAATTGCTCAATCCATGGCAAATAGATCAGCTATTCGGTTTCAACAACGCGCATTAAATCAAGAAGAAACTAGATCTTTGATCGAACAATTATTCGCAAGTACAAATCCGAATTTTTCTCCTAATGGCGAAAGTATAAGCCAACTAATGCAGCCGGAATCCTTTGAAGGTTTATTTAGCTAATTCAACTGCCCGATCTCGCGCAGCATAAATACCTTGTTGCAAGCCTTCTCCCACAAGCTTTTCCTGAAACACACGCAACGCAGCTTCCGTAGTACCACCTTTAGAAGCCACCGCTTGAATCAATTCATCTAAGGACTTATCACTTGTTTGCATCAAATGGTAGGAACCCAACATCGTTTGCTTCACTAACAAGGAAGACATCGCCGGATCAAATCCCATGGCAATCCCCGCATCAATCATCGACTTGATTAAATAGAAAAAATAAGCCGGGCCACTCCCACTCAAACCCGTTACAGCATCTAACAATTTCTCATCCTCCAAAAATACGGCACGCCCCGTTGAATTAATTAAATTCTCAACCTTCCGGATATCGGCTAAGCCAACGTGCTCTGCCGCAGCAAATGCGGTCATCCCCATTCCTAATAGAGCTGGGGTATTAGGCATCGCACGAATAACCAAATCATGCGATAAACTTGATTGAATTTGAGCAATTGGAATACCAGCCATAATTGATAGTACGACTTGATTCGATTGTATAAAAGACTTTAATTCAATAGATACACTTGGATAATCCTGCGGCTTGACAGATAAAATAACAAGGTCAACGGCTGCGATTTTTTCTGAAATAGTATCTACAACCACACCAGCCTTTTGCTCCTGTAAAACCACACCTCGCGCTTGATTCTTTTCAATCAATAAAAGATCCTCTTTCTGAACTAAGTTGTATTGAATAAAAGAATTAGCAAATGCCATTCCCATATTTCCACAACCAATGATGGCTACTTTCATATTTATTTCCCGCTAAACAAAGTTTCTAAATATTCATTTAAAGATTCTCCACGAAGGCCTTTAGCAATAATCTTTCCTTGAGGATCCAATAAAAATGTCATCGGTATCGAAGACACCTGATAAGCCTGTGCCGCTACTGAATTCCAATACTGCAAGTCAGAAACATGCTTCCAAGTAAGTTGATCTGCTTCTATCGCTTTCAACCATGCTTGTCGGTCCTTATCTAAACTAACACCAAAGATCTCAAAACCCTTATCCTTGTATTTCGCGTAGGTCTTGATGACATTTGGGTTTTCGCGCCTACATGGCCCACACCAGCTCGCCCAAAAATCAATTAATACATATTTTCCTCGAAGTGACGACAACTTTAATACATCGCCAGCAGGCGTATTTAATGCAATTTCTGGAGCTTCAGAACCTTCAGTAGCACCTTTTAACCTTTTTAGATTTTCAAGAAAAGGCTTTACTTGCGGATGAGTAGGTCTAGCTTTCGCAAAACGAGCACCTATCTCTTCCAAGGTCTCTAACTCAGTTTCTGCTGGTAAAAAATTAGTCGCCCAAAGAGCCACTAAATTCGTTCCCATTTGAGGGATTAATGCCTTAATTTGGCTGAACTGCTCCTGTTGAGCTTGTTCAAAAGCCGCTTGAATGCGCGCCTGATCTTTCGGATTTTTCTGATATTCAGCGTTCCAGGTAGCCACACGTTTCTGCAAATTAGATGACAATTCAAGAATCTGATTCATGAATTTAATATTTGCCGTATTGCCTTGGACACTGAATGCTCCACTCTTTTCTGTCGAATTGACCCCTTCCGCTTGAACACTAATTTTCTCGCCTCCTTCTAAAATCAACAGTACTTTTTGTGGATTGGGGATATCATAAAAATTCACCAAATAAAATCCTCCCTGATCAAGTACTTTGCCCCTAAAAACAACCTCTTTTTTTGAATTAGGCAACAAAGAATCTACTTTAATTGCTTGACCGCGTCCATTAATAAATTCCAAATAAATACGTTTTGAAGGGACAACCTGTGTGGCTTGAACACGTATTTCAAAGTCTTGTGCAAACATTGCCCAAGGCCCGATTAACAAAAGAAATATAAGGACCTGTTTCATTTTAGTTTTGGTTTAGCGCTTCAGCTACCAATTGGTTTACACGCTTCGGATCGGCTGTGCCTTTTGAGCGTTTCATCACTTCACCAATGAATAAGGCCAATAAACCTTTCTTTCCTTGACGATATTCCTTGACTTTATCTGGATATGCCGCTATGGCTGCTTCTACGAAGGCAGGAAGCTCGTCGGCATTTGAATTTGCCAACCAGCCTTGCTTTTCCACTATAACACTCGGTGCTACATCCGGTGATTGCAAGCAAAGCGGAAATAATTGTTGGGCCGCTAGATTATGTGTTATTGTTCCTTTTTCGACTAACTCAATGATAGCTGCTAATGTGGTCGCTGCTAATTCGAATTGCTCAATTGTTTTACCTGTATCATTTAAGTGCGATTTAACAGGGCCCATAAGCCAGTTAGCCAACGATTTAAACGCATTCGTATGCTTCGTCGCTTCGACAAAATACAAAGCCATTTCACGCGTTTCGGCTAGGAAATGGGCATCATATGCTGATAGTTGGTACGTATTAATTAATTGCATTTCTTGCTCCCAAGGCAAAAGGGGCATATGCGATTTAATTTCATTGATCCAGGTATCCGAGATTTCTAAAGGTGCCAAATCTGGCTCAGGGAAATAGCGGTAATCATTCATCGTTTCTTTTACGCGCATACTTGCTGTTTTACCCGTATGAGCGTCAAAAGTACGCGTTTCTTGAACTAGCTTTTCACCAGCTAAAAGCGCCGTTTCTTGTCGGCGGCATTCATATTCAATCGCACGCTGAATATTGCGTAGCGAGTTCATATTTTTGATTTCAACTTTGGTTCCTAATGTTTGTGAACCAATGGGGCGTAGTGAAATATTGACATCTGCACGCAAGGATCCTTCTTCCATATTACCATCACAAATTCCCAAGTAGCGCACCAATTTTCGCACTTCTGAAATCATGGCAAATGCTTCTTCAGCAGAATGAATGGCAGGCTGGGTAACCATCTCGATGAGAGGGGTGCCAGCCCGGTTGTAATCTATAAAACTAAACGGATTATCACCTTCATGAAGGGATTTACCCGCATCTTCCTCTAAATGGATATGATGGAATGGTAAATGCTTCGTTCCAGCTGCAAGATGAACTTGAATGGAACCTCCCATGCAAATGGGCGTTTTATCTTGGGTGATTTGGTATCCTTTGGGAAGATCGGGATAGAAATAATTCTTCCGATCGAAGTTTTGCCAGCGTGTTATTTCACAACCTAACGCCAAACCCATTTTGACAGCAAATTCAACTGCTTTATTGTTGAGGTTAGGAAGCGTACCTGGATGCCCAAGAGTAATGGGTGAAATTAAGGTATTTGCTTCTTGGCCAAACAAAACGCGATCGCTCGCAAATATTTTAGAATTTGTCTGAAGCTGGGCGTGAATTTCAAGCCCAATGACCGGTTCGTAAACAGCAGATTGATATGTACTCACTAATAATAGATCTTAAACGATGCAAAACACCATAAAGATACAAAAACCTCCGTGTTAATACGCGCTAGGAATTGATTTTACACGTACAAGCTGACTTATGCTTGAAATTGATCCAATAGGCATAGGCAACCGAAAAGCCTAATAGCGTCCCAAAAATCCATTCATCGGATTGTTGGCCCACAAAAATATCAATCAACTTAATGGCAAATCCGATCCCTAAAAAGACCAAAGGTCGAATCTTCCGATGCTGAAGGTAGTCGGCAATGAGCAAATAAGCTGCCAATAAGAAACTACTAGCTACTAATGTCCATTCAACAACAGGTCCAAAGGCGTAGGTGCCGATAAAATAGGGAGCAAAAAAGAAAATAAAAGGCATCGCCAAACAATGGATCGCACAAGCGAAAGAAAGGAATAATCCCAACTTTTCGATTGGCAAGAATTGTTTGGCGCGCTTAAATTTAGACATATAACTAATTATTTAACTGTAACAGGGAATGTTACATCTACGTCAGTAGATCCTCCTTCTTCATTGCCTGTTTTACTTGCTTTACCATTGACTGGTGGCTGATGCTTAAGAATCACGCTAAGATTCCCATTTCCTGGAGCATATTGAGCTTTAACCTCTGATCGCAAGCCAATTGGCATACCATTCTTATCTAAATCTTTAATTTGAATATTTAATAGGCCATTTGGATTAGATTTGAATATAAATAAATGCACATCACCTTCCTCCTCTACTTCTTCAGAGATATCAAATACAGGCTTTTTCGTCTCGTCCAATAAAGACACAATCATCTCATAGCTTGTATTTTTATCTAAGACAATAGGATCAACAGAATCTGCCACACCGTCACCTTGAATATCACGCCAATAAAAGGTTTTAGCTGGGATTGAGGAATTTGAAATAGACTTAAATTCCAGTTTAACAGTTGTAATTAACTCATTATCGTCGCCTGGTTCAACTTTCTCCTTGTGACATGAGGTAGAAACAACGAATAAAGCAATTAAAGTAAAAATGTGTTTCATGGTTAATTTGATTTACTTGTTAATAATGACACAAGATAATCATAATACAAATATGCAACATTGTTGCAAAATATGCAAGTCGATAAAAAGGCGAATTGAGAAGATGAAAATAGTATTCAGTAGTCAGTGTTATCTAGTCCGGAGGGAAATAGTCCGGAGGGAATGAGTCCGGAGGAAAATAGTCCGGAGGGAATGAGTCCGGAGGAGAGCTTAGAGTTAGGAGGTAAGAGGTTAGAGGTCTGCTATTTTACTTTCCTTCGGACTCCGGACTCATTCCCTCCGGACTAGATACTGACCACTGATTACTGGCTACTGACTACTTTTAGGCAAAAAAAAAACCGCTCTCTTTCGAGGCGGTCTTTCTATAATAACTTGGAGCTTACTTACTTTCCCGGGTTTGATCCCAGTATCATCAGCGGTGCGGGGCT